>JAEYXZ010000029.1 GCA_023431045.1 Bacillota bacterium
TGGCTGTCTATTCTAGACCCTATAGCTTTGCGTCATCAAGTTCCCCCGATTTTGCCGATACATTTATTAAAAAACTAGCAATATTATATATGCATATATATATTATGTCAACTGAAATGATTAAAGAAAACACCTAAAGCATGTTAGGTGTCTTGTTATTCGACTTTTGTTTTGTACTGAAAGATGTAATTACTATTTAGGTATCCTTCTGCAAATGTGCTTTGAACTCCATTGGCAGTAAATATTTTTTCAACCACACAAAAACCAGCAGTTCCACTTTTTTGATTTAAGAGATTATTAATATCATCTGGTAATCGAACCGACATGACATAGCGTTCAACAGGTGATACTTTAATATCATAATTTGTGATATGGTAATACGGTCTATGAATATTTTGTTCAGAATTAGCATCTGGGAAGATACTCGCTAAATAGTACACACGATAGATTGCTTTAGGAATATTATCTCCATAATAAACACGATCTTGATAGAAAAGCTTCGCTCCGATTGGGAATCCGGTTAACTCCTGTATAGCTTGATCACAGATGATGGTTTCAACTTTTAATGGATCAATATAAAGTTCTTGTCCGTGTGCATGGATAATATCTGCAACACTTGATAATGAATCGGTTGAAACCCAAACCAATTCTTTGTAAGATATTTGGTATTTACCCTTCTCATCAATTTCGTAATACCTTTCATCAACTAAGCGACCAAAGGCATGAATGACAACTTCTTTACTAATGTCAAGTTCTTTGGCTAAAAGGGAAGGGTCTGTTAAATTAGAATCCGTTTGATGTCTTAAGATGAGATTCTTAATTTGTGAGTATAGTTGTTCTTCAAAAGGTTCATGACTTCGACGATCAATGACGATCGGAGTTTGTCCAACTGTTATATTTGTCATCGCTACACCGCCTTTATCCGTAAGAAATCACCTGGATAGATGGTCTTAAAATATGCAGTTCCATTATCAATAACGGTTTGAATAATGGTTACTGGATCATTGACTTCAATATCTAAAATATATGCTAAGTTTTCATCAGCATTGGCAGCATTTAACGTATGACTTTGATGGTAAATAACTTTAGGTAAGCGTTCAAGATAATATTGTCTAATGGTTTTCTTATTCTCGATAACATAGGTAATATCTTTTTCCATTGCCTCAGGCAATAAACCAATCATATAAGCGATTGGTATTTGATTGTTTAGGGCAACCCAAGTGACTTTTATATAGTGTTCCCCTTGTTTCTTACCCATCATACGATAAGCTGAATCGGTATAGTCAATCTTTTCAACACTTAAAAACTTATGATCAAATCCTCTAATTGCTGGATCAATTAAGTCAAGTGAATGAAATAGATCAACCTCATAAACCAATCGATGTGAGATAAATGTACCTCGTCCTTTAACACTAAAAACTAATCCTAATTTACGTAATTCACTATAAGCTCTTTTAACAACGAAACTTGATACATGATAAATTTCAGAAAATTGCTTTTCAGATGGTAGTTTGTCCATGTGCTTAATGGTACGATCGTTAAGTTTGTCTTGGACTTGATTAATAATTTGCTGATAGAGGGGAGTCCCTGCATATTTATTAATCGTAAAATAAATCATATGTGCCTTCTTTCTAATTCCATTCTACCATTACAACATTTTTTTATTATAAATAAAACATTTATGTGACACATCATATAATTAAAGACGTGACAGCAGTATCATGTTAAATGACTGATAAATTTATCGTTTTTCAATCTATGAAGTCTATGGTTTTATTGATGACTTGATTTTTTGTCTATCTTGTGGTCAATAAATATGAAAAAAAGGTTTGATTTTTAGGCGAATTTTCATCGCAATGATCAACCCTTTTTGGTTTATTATATGGCGGAGTAAGAGGGATTTGAACCCTCGCGCCGCGCTAACGACCTACAAGCTTTCCAAGCCTGCCTCTTCAGCCACTTGAGTATTACTCCAAAGCTAAGAAACTATACGAGTTTCTTAGTAAATTGATGAATTTGTTCATAGACTTCCTGATTGGAAGTTAATGTTAATACTTGATCAGCAAGATTTTTTAAATCTTGATAACTTGCTTGACTTAAGACATACTTGATTTCTGCAATCGAATTAGCATTCATTGATAGTTCATCAATACCTAGTCCAACAAGGATCATTGCGGATTGAAGATGGGAAGCCATTTCACCGCAGACGCTAACAATTATACCATGTTTATGAGATTCGTCAATCATCATTTTGATGGTTTTTAATACGACTGGATGATACGGTTGATAGAGGTATGCAACATGGTCATTGGTACGGTCTGCTGCAAACAAATACTGAATCAAATCGTTAGTACCAATTGAGATGAAATCAACCTCTTTAGCAAACTCTGAAACAAAGAGTGCTGCAGAAGGAATTTCAATCATAATACCAACCTTTGGCATCTCAATTTTATAACCTTCTTTTTCAAGATCAGCTTTAGCTTCTAAAAGTAAAGATTTGGCTTGTCTAAACTCTTCTAGGGTTGCAATCATTGGAAACATCACTTGGATGTTATTGTGCTGATTGGCTTTTAAAATGGCACGAAGTTGGGTTTTAAATAAAGATGGATAAGAAAGTGAATAACGAATCGCGCGATTACCTAAAAACGGATTTAATTCGTTTCGATTATTCATATAACTTAAGTTCTTATCGCCCCCAATATCTAGGGTTCGGATAACGACATCACTTGATTTAAAACGATTAGCAACTGCATGATATAAATCATACAAATGTGCTTCTTTTGGAAATTCATTGGTTTGCATATACTGGTTTTCAGTTCGAAGGAGTCCAACTCCTTCAGCACCTTGGCCAATTGCGTGATCTAAATCCTTTAAGTCACCGACATTGGCATAGACTTTTACTCGATGGAAGTCACTTGTTTGAGCAAGTTGATGTTTAACCGATAGATAACGTCTTTTTTGATTTAAGAGTTCACTTTGCTTAATCTTATACTCGGTTAATAAGGTAATATCAGGTTCTAAAATAACATCCCCTGTTTTACCATCAATAATTGCGAGTGCATTATCTGGAATGGTCTTAATATCAATACCAGATACAGCTGGAATTCCTAAGTGATTCGCAAGAATCGCTGAATGGGAGGTATTTGACCCGACCGCGGTGATAATTCCTTTAATATGCTTGGTATTTAGATTCATCGTTTGTGATGGCGTGAGTTCATCGGTGACTAAGATGACATCATCAAAAAACTCCATCTTATGTTCACTATCACCCGAAAGAATTCTGATTACTCTGCGATTAACGTCTTTTAGATCATCAATTCTTTCACGAATATATAGATTATCTGATACCGCAAATAAATCCATCATTTCAGACATTGCTAAACGGAATGCGAATGCAGCATTAAAACCTTTATCACGGACTTTATGGTGAGCACTTTCTAGGACTGATGGGTCTGTAAGCATCATTGCTTGTGCAGCAAAAATCATCGCTTGGTCTTCACCAACTTTATCCTTGGATTGTGCTACCAATGTATTTAATTCATCTTTAGCTTTAAGGAGCGCTTCATCCAGTCGATTCAGTTCATAGTCAACACCTTTTCCTTCTTTTTCAAGGACGATGGTATCAACTTCATGAAGATGATGGATGTGTGCTATTGCTACCCCATTGGAAATAGGGAGCCCTTTTTTCTTTTCAAACATAAGGGTTTAGTATCCTTCCCGCTTAAATGCCTCTACAATCGCGAAATCATTATCTTTAACAATGGCTAAACTGGTTGTTACATAGTTAATAATGTTTGAAACTCTTTGTGGCGGAACTGCGATAAAGAGTTGAATTGATAATGAGTTATAGAACTTCATCATCGCGTCAATTCTTGATTCATCCATGTTATTAAATGCTTCATCAAATAAGACAATACAGCCAGAATCAATCCGTTTATTCTTGGTTAATAACTGTTGGAATGATGCCGCAATAACGATATAGAATGGAACTTGGGTTTCTCCCCCTGATTTTTCTTTTGAAACTTTAGAGAAGTAAGATTTATTTCCATTTTCTGATGTGACTTCGATATCATAACTCATATAATATCTGTAATCCAAGAATTGCAGTGCAAACTTATCATTTTCCGGATCAAAAGATGCAATTTTATTAAATAATTCCATTAAAATGATTTCATTTTTCTTTGATAAGTTTTCTGTGAATAAAGTATGGTTTAAAACGGTATCACTATTCATAATGATATCGTAATAAAGCTTGAATTCTGGATTTTCTGATGGTTTTGTTACAAGTTGATAACTATCACTACCAAAGGTTTTACCGGTTAATGCGATATTTAAATCTTCGATTTCTTGTTGAGCAGATTCTATGGATGCTCTTAACTTATTGACAAATTCTTCTCTAAATGAAATTTCTGATGCACGTCTTAAATCGATGGCTTCTTGTTCATATTTCATCAAGTTATTATCCCTAATTAAGTTAGCTTCTTTTTCAAACTCGATGAGTTCCTTAATATCTGGTGCTGCACCAAAATGATAATTCATGATGTAGGCTCTCATGAGATTTACAACTTCATTTTCAGCTTTCGCATTTTGGGTTGAAATTGAGATATTAGATTGAGCTAAATCCTTAGAGATTAAGTCATAGTTTTCATCGAAGCGTTGTTTTAATGCGCTGAATTGAACATGAGCGGTATTCAGCAACATTGGTTGTTTTTGTTGCCACTCTTTACTTTCTTCTAAATACTCATCAAGAGCCGATTTTGCATCATCAATTTGTTCTAGAATACGAGTTTTTTCACTTCTTGCATCGGCCATCTTATCACTTAAACGGTCATAATCAAGTCTGAGTTGTTTCTTCTTGTTGCGTTCATCTTCGAGTTGATTTTCAAGTTCAGTGAATTTAGGATTGGCAGCAAGGGATGCAACTTTTTCTTCAAGTTCAATATAGTCTTTACGCGTTTGTTTGATTAGATCAAAGTATCTAATTTGATTTTGACCTAAGATGTTTGCAAGTTTAGACTGTTGCAATAATCTTAACATTTGATTATTTTTATCAATTAAAGCCTGGATCTTTGATAATCCTTTTTCTTGTTCATCAATCAATTTTTCATCAAGTGTGACTTGCATTGAAGTTGCACTTTGACCGATATATGGTACATCATAAATTCTTGGATTGATTTGTCTAGCTGTGTAATTAGAATAAGTCATTGCTGTTTTAGTAATTGAGCGTGAATAATTCTTTAAATCCGCTAAGTTTTCAACACAAATCGTATGACCTAAAATCATATTGGCATAGCTTTTAGCATATGGGTGATCGGTTTGAATCTTTGATGCAAGTGAGTTTTCTTGATGTTAGCTATACTCACCAATTTTAGCCGTATTAACAAGACCAACACCATAAATACCAAATTCATTTTTAACGCGATCATAAACTTCTAGCGCATCATTAAAATAGAGTGGGTCAATAATTAAGTCAAAGCGTTGGGTACTTAAGTAACCTTCAAGGGCATTTCGCCATGCTTCATCCTTAACTTCAATAAGTTCACAGAATGGTCTCACGCGAACTTCCTTTTTGTAATAACGTGTGAGTTCATCATTAATGGAATCAATTAATGCTTGAACATTTCTAGGGTAAGTCTTAACATTACGTTTTAAAGCATTTAATCGATTGGTGGTATTTCTTAATTCTTCTGATAAAACATATCTTTCTTTATCTAGATTTGATTTTTCAACTTGTAAAGCTGAAAAATATCCACCGGTTGCAGATACTGCTTGTTCTAAATAGTTACCTAAATCGGCAACATTGATATTTTCTTCATTCGAATTATAGTACTTAATTAAGGCTTGTAAGGCAGTATTTGGATTGAGTTCTACAAACTGTTTTAATAAATCAATTTCACGTCTTAGTGAATCTTTTAAGTCACTGACGATTTGCTTTTGTTCAGCGTATTGTTGACCCTTTTTGGTGAGTTGATCATTATAGTTTGCAAGGGTTCTGCCAATATCATTATTTTGTCTTGCTGTTTCAAGTTCGAGAATCGCTTGATCATTTTCTTCCATCTCATGATCGAGCTGTTCTTTTTCATGCTTTAATGACTCATATCTTAAATTAACTTTATCAAGTAGTTCCTGCGATTCATCAAGAAACTTCTCACGCTTTTCAATAAAGCTTAATTTATCGATGATTTCATTGATCTTGATTTGTTCAAGATTTTGATTAAGGCTTTCACCTAAATTGATAATTTTAGATAGTTTTTCAAGTTTTTCACGGTCTAGGCGAATTTGACCTTCAACCCGTTTTAATTGAGTGACGTTATTTTTAAGGGATGCAATATCAATTGGATCATCATCCAGTAAAAACTCAAAGACAAACGCTTGTAAGTCAATCGGTCTAAATGCGAGTGCTTTTGGCAGGATTCTTGCATACTTTTTCGCATCCAGTCCAAAATATTTCGCTAAGTTATCGCGATACTCTTTTTGGGTATTAAATGGATTTAATTCTAAACCAAGGGTTTTCATGTAAGCCTTCATCGACTTATAATCTCTTGGTTGTTTTTGTTCAATAAACATTGCATCATGGATGCTTAAATTATCAAATTGATAAAATCTTTCTTTTAAAACACCTAGTTTAGGTAGTTCTAAAATACATCCGATGACACCAAATTCATCATGTTGTTCATCATAAAACTCTAATGCGACGTGAGTTATTACATCTCCGTTACGTAAGAATTCTTTATTCTCAGCACCAATACGTCCACGAATATAACCTTCAAGTGAACGTCTTGCTTCATCGGTTGCAGCAATGTTAAATTTAACACCACTACGCCCACCAACAAGTAAGTATTGTAGCGCATCAAGTAAGGTTGATTTACCACTACCGTTTTCACCAGAGATTAAGGTGTTATCCTTAATGAAGATGGTTTGGTTGGAGAATAAGTGCCAGTTAACGAGTTTAATCTTCGTCAGTCTCTTCATCTTTTTCTCCTCCTTCTACGTATTGGTCTAAATGGTCTAGTATATCTTTGATCGAATCAACATTGACAACAAATAAAACAGTCGGATAAATCTTGATTCTTGCATCATCATGTAGGTGACGATCCATATAATCAATGATGTTATAGTTTCTCAATAATTGAAGAGATGGTTTTAATTTATCCTTGGTCATTCTCTTATTATCGAGATATCCAATTCTTGATAACTCATTATGAATATCAGATAAGAATATTTCAACATTTTCATCCAGTGTCACAACATCCATTTTTTGTTGATAAATCATTCTTACAACTAGAAGTAAAATACTTTCTTCCTTCTTTAATCGCAAGTGATTAAAGACGGATTCATTTTTAATATAGACGACTTCTTCGTGACGTTGAATCAGTAATTCAAAATCAGCTAAAGCAAAATAAGCTTCAAAGACTTCCTTATATGCCAAGATAAAACGATAATCATTGGCATCAGCAATCTTTTTACGAGTAATGTAATTCACTTGGAAAAGTTTATTGACAATGCGAGAAAAGGTGCTTTTTTCAGCTTCTTTTAAAACGCTTAGTTCTTCATTTAATTGTTTTAAAGCTTGTTGTTTACCAATCATTTTCTCACACCCTTTCGACTAATTTCGAAATCGACAAATTTAATTTGATTTAAGGTTACATCCTTATTCAGTAATTTAACCTCATAAGACATACCAACAGATTTACTAAATAAGAAGATTAGAATCAGTTTAACAAAATCCTCATTGGTTTCAAGTGGGACGAGTGATGCTTTTGTTATATCACTTTCAGTTAATAAGTATTGAACGTATTTATTAATCTCAACTTTAGAGTAAATGTTTTGTTTAAGTAAAAGTGAAAGTTTACGTTCTTTAATATCATCTGATATTTCTTGTTCAAAATTGATATCCTCAGCAACTGGGTCAATTCGTTGACGACGTGGTGAGTAAATTGATCCATCATCTAAGTTTCTTGCACGAATAAGATTAAAGATTGATGAGTAATCAAAGTGTTTTTCTTTGAGTAAGACTTTGAAGAGTCTATTTAAGAGTCCTTCTAAATCCTCTGAGGTATTGGTTAGGAACATAATCTTTGATGCTGCGGCATTAATATAGAGTTCATTCTTATTATCAATGGCTGCAATCAAATATTCAAGCGCATCCATTGCATCTCTAATATAACGGATGCGTGATTCAATGTAGTTAAAGGCATCATTATATTCAGTTTTCTTACGAGCGGTCATCGCTTGTTCTGCAAGTTGATCAAGGTAATGATCGTTTTGATAAATTTGATTAATCTTATCTAAAATTGCACGTTTATATCTTGGGAGTGAATCGGTTGTCTTTAGATGGTAGTATGCATGATCGAAGAAATTCTCTTTATAATCAATTAACAACTTCTCAAGGACTTGTTGAAGATTATCTTTGGCGTGTTTTTTGATTAAGTCATGATAGAAGCGGTAAATGTTTGCTTTGAGTGTTTTAAGTTTTCTTAAGACATCATCAATCTTTTGATAAGCTTGATCAATAATTGTTAATCCATCATTGATATCAAAGGATGACAAAAGAGAATATACGGTGTAGATTTCACCTGTATATTCGACTTGTTCTCCGTCTGTAATTCGTTCTAAAATGTCTAATATCCGGATTGAATAATCAAATAAGTTTAATGAGGTCTTATAGTCACCCAGTTCTTCTTCACCGAGCCAACCATTATTTTTTAACACATTGATTACAGCAACTGCTTTTTGACGAGGTGTTGCTGTTTCTTCATCATCAATCAAAAATTCTTCTTTTTGTTCTTCAAAGTAATCAATCAGTTTATGAATGACATACTGTCTTTCACCTTGAAATGAGTCCTCAACAGAGTCAATAGCATGATAAATGACAAATAAACAATCCACATATATTTTACGGTTGGGGGATGATAATACATTAAAAAAAGTATCTGGTAGTTTATCAAAAAGATGTCCCACTAAAAAAACCTCCGAAAATAGTTGTGTGAGTATGCACTTATTGTATCATTTTTTGATTAAGATTACTAATCTTATATGCCCTAAAAGTTTGTTGATTTACTTTTTTAATTGAGTCTACGTTTTATTAGTTGCTTTTAATTTTATATTTGCTACAATTGATATCGATGCGTAACGCACTCAAAAAGAGGAATGGGTATGGAAGTCGGTTTATTATTAGCAAAAATTGGCATTGTCTTATTGATTGGATTCATAGGTAGTTTACTCGCAAGAAAAATCAAATTACCGAATGTTTCAGGATATTTAGTTTTAGGGTTACTTTTAGGACCTTCTTTAGGATTATTAATTCCTTGATTTGAGGGTGTAATTACGCATGGTGATCAATCAAGTTTAGAATTTATTGGTGAAATTGCACTTGCATTTATCGCATTTTCAATCGGTTCTGAGTTTGCTATAAAAGCAATTAAAAAGATGGGTAAAAACGTCATGTTTATTACAATCTTTGAAGTCATAGGTGCTGTAGGCGTGGTTTTTGTTGCAATGTTGCTGATGCCAAAACCAGCAGAAATCGAATCAACTTATGCCATCTTTGGTAACCGCAATATCGCCTTTGCATTAATTCTTGCATCGATGTCAGCTGCAACCGCACCTGCCGCAACATTAATGGTTATTCGTCAATACCGTGCTTATGGACCGGTTACGAAGACTATCTTACCAGTCACTGCACTCGATGACATTTATGGTATTGTTGTCTTTGGATTCTTCTTATCATTTGCACAAATCCTAAATCCACAAGGTCCACAACTTGAAACTTGGTTAATGGTTTCAAAACCATTCATTGAAGTTTTAGGTTCATTAGGAATTGGATTACTAATCGGATGGTTATTATCGCTTGTTGCTGATCGATTTGACAAAGTCAGAGACGATATCCAAGTTCTATCACTTATTGCAGTTTTAAGTACCATTGGATCAATTATGATTTTAAATCATTATTTAGAACCACATGGAATTTCCTTCTCTCATTTACTTGCTAACATCATGGTGGGGGCGATGATTGCTAACTTAGTTAAATCACCAAATCGCACCTTTAGTTCAATTAATGATCTTGCAACACCATTCTATATCATGTTCTTCACCCTTGCTGGAGCTGAACTAAACTTAGGTATCATTTTTGAAGCAACAGAACTCATTTGGTTAGCTCTCGTCTATATTTTAGCGCGTGGAAGTGGTAAAATATTAGGTACATGGGTTGGTGCAACACTGGCCAAATCACCAGCGATGGTCAAAAAGTATTTACGTATTGCACTATTACCTCAAGGTGGTGTGTCAATTGGGCTACTGGTTATCGTCGCTGCACAAATGAACGAGTTCTATCCAGTCATTTCGACCATCATCATGCCATCAATTTTAGTCTATGAAACATTAGGACCTGTCTTCGCTAAGTTTGCTATTAGTAAAGCTGGTGAAATTGGTGGAATGGATCGCATTGATTTAGGTATTGATATTTCAGATTTTCAAAATGAAGGGGGACACTAAAACATGGAAGCACTATTTATCGTATTAAACGATTTGTCTTATCAAGATAAGATTCTAGCAAAATTTTTAGAATTAAGAATTAAAGGAGCAACCATCATAAACTCTCAAGGAATGGCTTCTGCTATTCTTGAAAGTGACGGCTTATTAAATATGCTTATGACTGGTCCTTTCTCTAGAAGCCTTGATGTTGACCAAAAATACTCAAAGACTATATTCACTGTTATCCCTGAAGGATTTGATGTGAATCATGTCGTTGCTGAAGTTAGAAAGATTGTTGAATCATCTACACGTCAAGTCGTCGGCTTTATGTTTACTGTTCCAGTATCAGGAATTTATCCTTTAAAACCAAAGCATGAATAAGACAAACGAGAACCCATCAAGGTTCTCGTTTTTTTCCTTTTATTTACTTTTAGGTATTAATTTCATCTCAACGATATTTGCGAATTGCTGAATGCTTTTAACATCTAAATCATGTAATATCGGTGTTTTGAATAATGGAATGCCACTCCCCAATACTTCAGCCACATAATAAATCCAATATTCATCTATTGCGCGATCTTTAACAAATAAATCGATGATTTCTGAACCACCAAATAACCAAATATCCTTATCACTTTGAACTTTTATTTCCTTGATGAGTTCACTCGGTTTTTTGGTTGTAAATGTGATATTTTCTGTATCTTGATTCAATGTTCTTGAATACACATAAGTTTGAAAATTGTTGTATGCCCAAGTTGAACTTTGTTGCTTAACTAGATCATATGATTTTCTACCCATGATGATTGTACCAAGACGATTTAAGAATCCTTGAAAATCATAACTCTCCGGATCATCATATCCATGAAGAAAATCGTAGTTGCCTTGCTGATCTGCAATATATCCATCCAGTGACATTGCCAAATATAAAATGACTTTACCCATTATTCGTAATTCACTCCTTTTTCGCATTTATATTTTACTAGAAAAACAAAAAGATAGCATAAATATGCTATTATTTGATTTCTTTAAACGATACTTTCTTACCTTGATAGGTAATTGATTTGTTGAGTTTCAATCTTGCAATGGTTTCTGTCTTTAAACCAAAGACCGTTTCATTTGCTTGATGTTTGATGTCACCAATATTCTTTGAGAAAATCCCAAATTCTTTTTCCATGAATTTAAATAAATTCTGTGGTGTCATACCATCTTTCTTACCAAGATTAACAACGAAGTCAACATAACGACCACCACTACGACGAATTGGCGTTCTTGAATCTTGCCGTTCGCTTCTTTCACGTGGTTTCTTATCTGAGATGGCAAGAATTTCTGGGTAACTCTTTTGAACTGGCATCGCTTGGTCAAGTAGCATATTGATGAGTGCATCTTTTGCCGCTTTATCAGGAATTAAGTCAGCGATTTGTTCTAAATGATTGGGTGTTTCATGACGAAGACTAATTTTTAGTTCATGTCTGAAATCCTTCAGACGCTTTTGGAAAATGTCATTTTCAGTTGGAATTTCCATCTTTTTAATTGGTGCTTTTGTAAATCTTTCAAGCATGTCTAACATGCGACGTTTACGTGGGGTCACAAATGAGTATGCTTTACCTTTTTTACCTGCACGGCCGGTACGACCAATTCGGTGAACATAAATTTCATCTTCATTTGGTAAGTCATAATTAATGACAACTTCAACATCAGAAACGTCAAGTCCTCTCGCTGCAACGTCGGTTGCAATTAAGAGTGAGAGTTGTTTATTTCTAAAACGACTCATGACATAATTTCTTTGACTTTGTTTTAAATCACCATGAAGTGCATCTGCTGTGAAATGTGCTTCTTGAAGTACAGCTGCAATGCGATCAACTTCAGCTTTAGTATTTGCAAAGATCATCGCACTTTTCGGATTCTCTAAATCTAGGACTCTTTTTAAAAGATTTGGTTTATCCTCATCTTTAATTAAGAAGTATCCTTGTGTAATTTTATCAACCGTTAAACTTTCAGATTCAATCTTAATGAGTTCTGGACTCTTTTGATAGTTTGTTGCAATCTTTCTAATGAAAGGTGGCATGGTTGCTGAAAATAAGACTGTTTGTCTTTCAGTTGGTACTGATTTTAAGATGTTTTCAATGTCTTCTTGGAAACCCATCTTTAACATTTCATCGGCTTCATCAAGTGTTAAAATTTTTAAATGTGACAAATCAACCGTTCCACGGTTAATATGGTCAATAATTCTTCCTGGAGTTGCTGCAATAATGTGCGGGTGCTTAGCAAGTTCTTTGAATTGTTTATCATAGGATTCACCACCAACAATGGTAGTAACTTTTAAACTAGGATAAAATTTAACAAGTTTAATCATTTCCTTGTAAACTTGCATCGTTAATTCTCTGGTTGGACATAAAATAAGACCTTGTGTCTGTTTTAGAGACGTATCGGTCTTCTCAATCATTGGAATCCCATAAGCAAAAGTTTTACCGGTTCCGGTTTGTGCTTGTCCAATGAGATCAACACCTTCAATCATTTTTGGAATGGCTAAAGCTTGAATTGGGGTTGGTGTATCAAAACCTAAAGTTGCTAAAGCTTCTTTGGTTTGGTCTAAAATGGGTAAATCGTTAAATAGTAATGACATAAAATTTCCTTATTCTTTTTTTTGTGACATTTAAGTATATCATAATTCCTTGATATTACTTGAAATTAGATAAAAAAAGATAACAACTAAGTGTTATCTTACACAATCGTCACCTTCACAATATTCGGTGTTAGATTCAGTTTCATACATCTTGATTAATCCATCTTTAATCGCTTTTACATCGCTTATTCCTTCGATACAAACTCCATGGGTCATTTGAATGGTTGGAATAACTTCAATACGTTTTAAAGACGCATGTTCCATATGGTTTAAGATGACTTTTTTGAAAGTACCTTTTTCATGAACTTCTTCTAATGTTTTTAAATCTATTTGATATTTTTCATGAATGACTTTAAGCGCTTCTTTTAAAGAGCTCTGATTTAAGAATAAATCAAGTAAGTCAATAACAAGTGGTGTTGTATAACCTTGTCTTTTACAATATTGAGCAATCTCGTGCCAAATATGGTGGGTAGGTTTTTGTGGGAGTGAACGAAAAGCTAAAGAAACTTGGTCTTGATGACTAAAAGTACTTAAAGCATCCAAGACATTTTGGATCGCCTTTTTACTATTTAAGTCAAAGTCGAACCAAATCTCAACTCTCATTTGTTCGCTCTCTTAATCTTTCTATTAGATTCTTCGCATCAGTGATGGCATCTTTTGTGGTCGCAAAAACCATTTTCTTACCTCTGAAACGCTTAATATCAAAGATGACATCAGAAACAATTAATACTGCATCAGCATCTTTTATTTCTTGACTTGTTAATTGAGAATCAACTCCATATGCGGTGTGTCGTTCGATAATCATTGTGTCCTTACTTTCACCAATTGCTTTTTCGAGTGCTTCTTTAGCAATGTAGGAATAGACTAGACCTTCTTTGCAAGCTGTAATTGCAACAAATTTCATTTTATATGCTCCAGGCTTATAAGCCTAATATATGTATTATATCTTCTTTTGATGTGGCATTTAATATGTGACTCACATGTTCTTCATTCATTAAAACGGTAGATACTTTTGCAAGCAACTGTAAATGCTCTTTATGATAAGCTTCAGGCATAGCGATACAGAATATCAATCTAACTGGCTCTTGATCCAAGCTTTCATAGGGCAATGGATTTTTTAAACGTAGGACCACAAGACTTGGAAAAATAACACTTGTATCTTTGGCATGTGGGATGGCAATCCCATCACCAATCCCAGTTGAAATAACCGTTTCACGCTCAACTAATGCACGATAAAATCTTAAGTCATTGGTAATTCTTCTTGCATCTAATAATTGCTTCGCTAAATATCGAAATAATTCATCTTTACTAGCGATTTTGATATCTAATTGTATCAAATCATTGGTTAATAAATTCATCTCTCACCTTTACCAAACGGATATAGTATATTCAAAATAATGATGCTTGTCAAACAAAGTAATAAAAGCGTTGATTTGCATCAAATTACACATATTTTTACACTTAAAATTAATCTTTCTTAACTTCAATTTCAAAGATAGAACCAATTTTTTTGTAACCTAACTTCTCGTAGTATCCATCCTCATCACTCATTACGTAGAGTGCTTGATTCTTAGTTTTCTTTTTAGCATACTCAATCAGTTTTTGACCATATCTATGTCCTCTATATTCTTTACTAACAAGTAAATCATAAATATAGACCCCTAGACCAAAGTCAGGCTTGGTTCGAATCATTCCAATTAACGTCGTGTCACTAAACAATAAATAAACATTTGATTCTTTAAACATCTTCCGAATTCTAGGTAGTGCTTTTTCATTATAATATTCTTTCCAGTCTTCTCCCTCGTATCTAAACAATTCAATAACGAGTTTGAAATCTTTTATTTGATAGCTTCGAATCAATAATTTTGGATTCATATCCATCACCTCTAAATGACGAATTCTTCTAGTTTACTCAAAATATTTATTGCATCCTTTTTATACCATTCGGGATATTTAGGATCATCAATCGATCGTTTAATCTGTTCATTATATTGAGTATTCTTTTGTTTTAAAAGAATGGTTAAGGCATTTCTTAGGAGAATCGTTTTACCTTTCCATGAGTATGCATGTTTTCCATACTTTTCTAAGAATTCACGATTGGATAAATCGAATAAATCTTGGATTATGACATAGGCAGTTGGTTTTGCTTTAAAGTCATCAACACGTATTTTATTCACGCCTTTATTATATGGACAGACACGTTGGCATATGTCACAACCTAAAAGTAGGCTGTTTTTATCAATTTCATAATCGGTTAGTGATCTTTTTTCTTGGTTGTAACCACTAATACATTGATCCCAATTAAACCCATTATCGAGTGCCCCAACTGGGCATGCTTTAATACATATGGTGCAATCTCCGCAGGAATCGTTATTTTCAACAATGACTTCAGGAAATTTTTCCTTCGTTAAAACTAGTCCAATAAAGAAATAACTACCGAGTGCTTTATTAATCATTAAGTTATTCTTGCCATGAAACGCTAAACCGGTCATCTCCAAGCATTTTCTCTCATTAATGGTGTGATTGTCAACAAGTGCTTTATAATCGATTTCAAGGTCTTTTAATGACTCATGCATTAAACTCTTCATCACATCATGATAGTCATAACCATAGGTATACATCGATGCCGTTAATCGATCCTTTTCATGTTTTAAATAGACATTAGGATACCCAAGACCAACAACAAAAATCGATTCATAGCCAATTAAATTGATATCAAATCGCTTTTTTAGATAGCGGTCAGAGTCAATCACTCCAACGAAGTCAAATGCTTCTTTTAGTCTTTCATATACCATTTTTTATACACATCTTTCACACGCTTAATTATACCATGAGAAGTTTAACAAAAAGGCTTATCATCTTAAAGTTTAGGATGAGTAAGCCCTTAGTAATAGTTTTATTGAGATAAGGATAGTAAGTAGTTTAAATCGTTTCGATCGATTCTAAAGTCAACCATCTTATTCATCTTAATATATTCTTCATGGGTTGATTTTGGTAACGGTAAGGTACCTAATTCAAGACAGAAACGGATACATAATTGAGCAGGTGTTACTTGGTATTTATCCGCCATTTGGATGATTTCTGGTTTCTTAATAAGTTTACCTGTTGCAAGTGGTGAATATGCTTCAACAAAAATATCTTGTTCAATACACCATGCTCTAAGTTCATTTTGTGGGTATCCAACAAAGACTGGAATCTGATTGACAAAAGGAATAAAATTGGTTGCATCAATGATTGCTTTCAAATGATTAATCTCAAAGTTTGAAACACCAATACTTCTGACCTTTTGATCTTGGTAAAGTTTAATGAAAGCTTTCCATGTTTCAATATTTTGTTTTGTATAATCGCCTTTGGTATCATGCCATGGCCATGGTGCATGGATTAAATATAAGTCAAGATACTCAAAACCTAATCTTTGAAGCGATGCTTCATAATGGGATAATGCTTCTTGATAACCTTTAATTTCAGCTGGAAGTTTACTGGTAATAAAAAGTTCTTCTCTTGGAATTTTAGAATCTTTGATTGCTCTACCAACTTCCGATTCATTTCCGTATGCTTCAGCAGTATCAATATGACGATACCCATGCTTTAATGCAAGCATTGTTGATTCGTATGCATTGGTTGTTATCTGCCATGTTCCAAAGCCGATTTTTGGTATTTCTACACCATTTCTTAATTGATAATATTCATTTATAATCATTAATCTATGCGTTTCATACACACTTTTACTGATAAAACACACATTATATAAAAGCCTTCTCACGCATCAAATATCATTGGATCTAAACCGATTGATTGAAGCAATTCAATTGATATAGTTTAATATACGTGTTAACATGGTTTGTCAAACTAGATGGAGGTACTACTTATGGATCACACCATTCAAACTTGGACATTAGGTATTCAAAAAATTAAACTCCCTCGTTGGGATGACTTACCTGATATCGAACTATACATTGATCAAGCATTAAGTTATGTCAATAAAGAACTACAGATGGTTTTCCTACGAAACGAAAATCAAAAAGATGACATCGTGACCGCTTCAATGATTAATAACTACGTCAAGAATAAAATCATGAGATCACCAACCAAGAAAAAGTATCGTCGTGCTCATCTAGCTTTTATCATTACGATTACAATTCTTAAGCATGTCGGTAGTTTAAATGATGTTAGTCATGGTATTTCACACTTAACAACCGCACTTGGAGTTAGTGATGCTTATAATTCGTTCATCACTTATTTAGAAAATGCTCTTAGAACAGCAAGTAAGGAACTAGAGGGTAATCCAGACCCAAGTTACTACCTTACTCAAGTATCAGTTGATCTACTTCCGCTTAAAACTGCAACCATAGCGTTTGTCTCTGTGATGTTGTCTAATTATTTGTTCTCCAAAAATATTAAAGAAGCTAAAGGAGCTTAACCATGAAAGAAAAAATTGCTATACTCGCTGATTCTGGTTCAGATATTAATTCTGTTAAACCAGGATCCCCTTTATTTATACTGCCATTAAGAATTGTCATCGATGGTAAAGAGTTTATTGATAAAAAGGAGATTTCTCTAAAGGAAGTCTTAAGTCAAATCGATCATAAGAAAGTAACAACTTCATTACCAAGTCCTAAGGACATAGAAGAAACTTTTGACTTGATTAAAGAAAAAGGATACACTCATGTCATTTGTATACCTATTTCTAAGGGATTAAGCGGAACGATGAATGTGATTCGTACCGTTGCAGAAAGTTATAAAAACCTTGTTATTCATATGATTGATACTAAAAACATTAGTATGGCTAGTGGTTATAGTTCACTTGAAGCATTAGAATGGATTAAAGAAGGAAAAGACTTTAATACTATCATTGACTTAATTAATAGTCGTCTTCATTTGAAAAAAGTATTTTTCACCGTTGATAACCTCGTTTACTTAAAACGTGGTGGTCGTATCGGATTAGTCTCAGCAACCATTGCCGATCTATTAAAAATCAAACCAGTTATTTCGTGTAATGAACATGGCGTTTACCATACAGTTAAAAAACAACGTGGTTATCAACACGCTGTTGATCAAATTATTGAACAAGTTAAACACTTTGTTGGCGATCATGAGAGTTATGATTTGTCCTTAATGAATAGTGATACTAAGTTGGATCTTACTGAACTAACAACAAGAATAAAGGCACAATTACCTAAAATCAATCAATTTAGTATTTCAAACATCACACCAGCACTAGCAATCCATACCGGTCCTGAAGCCTTAGGTATTGCTGTATCAATTATTAAGTAATTTATAATTATTTATATATTTAATAAGAATGCTGCACTTATGTGTCGCATTTTTATTTTATTATCCTTTATAATGGATTTATATACGATTAGGGAGTTGTTTAATGAAAAGATTTTTGCAAATTATGAAATGGTTCTTTATTATCACTGATTCACTTCTTATCATTTTGATTGGTGCACTTTCTATTTATACCATTGATGCATATAAACCACTTGATGAGATGTATGATGCCATTGATGCTCTTGATACCGACACACTTGAGGTCGTTGAGTATTTTGATGTACATATCATTACACCAACAAATCCGATTGCAAACATTATCATTATCCCTGGAGGCAAAGTTTATACAGAAAGTTATTTGTACTTGGCTTATTTACTGGCTTTAGAGGGTTATCAAGTACATCTTACTAAAGCACTCTTTCATCTTGCTATTTTAACTCCGACTTATACCGAGAAATTCTTATCGAGTGATATAGATAATATATTAATTGGTCATACATTAGGAGGAACTGTTGCTAGCCTTATTGCATCAGGTAATAACCATGTTGAACAATTGATTCTTCTAGCAAGTTATTCAACAGGAAAAGTGACACAAGATGTTTTACTTATTACTGCAGAATTTGACCTTGTGTTAAATGAAGATAGTTATACAGACAATTTGGATAATTATACGAACTATGAAGAACAAGTTATTCTAGGTGGAAATCATGCTGGTTTTGGATGGTATGGATATCAACAAGGTGACGGAGTATCAACAATTACAATAATGAATCAACAACAAGAGACAGTCAACTTAATTCTAGATTTTCTAAATACTTGATAACATAAATTAAATAATCAAATAAAAATTCTTTAAAGGTATCCTTCGATACCTTTTTCTTTATATACTTCTATCGACAATTATTAATTTATTGAATTCAATGATTGTTTTTATTGAAAGATAAAAAAAGAAGCGTTATTAACGCTTCTTTGGTAGATTGAAGTGGCGACTGAAGAGGGATTCGAACCCCCGACCGACAGCTTAGAAGGCTGTTGCTCTATCCAGCTGAGCTATTCAGTCATTTACTTTCGCACTGACTATTATAACTTAATTGAATGCGAAAGTAAAGGTAAATTTTACTCATCAAATTGACTATTGTAAAGTTCTGAGTAAAAACCATTTTGTTGGAGTAATGACTCGTGATTTCCTTGCTCAATAATGTTACCATTTCGCATCACGAAAATCATATCTGCATTTTTAATGGTTGATAAACGATGGGCGATAACAAAACTGGTTCTGCCTTCCATTAATTTATCCATCGCACGTTGAATTAAGATTTCAGTTCTTGTATCAACACTCGATGTTGCCTCATCTAAAATCAACATTGGTTTATCTGCAAGCATTGCTCTTGAGATTGTTATTAACTGTCTTTGACCTGCGGATATATTCATACCATCTTCTGCGAGATGGAAATGATAATTATCTTGGAGACTATGGATAAAGTGGTGAGTTTGAGCTGCTTTTGTTGCATCTTCTACTTGTTCTGTGGTAGCTTCTTCGGTTCCATATTTAATATTTTCTAAGACAGTGCCGTCAAAAATCCAAGTATCTTGTAAGACCATTCCAAATAGAGCACGGACATCATCACGTTTTAATTCTTTAATGTCAACACCATCAATCAAGATGCGTCCACTTTGTATTTCATAAAATCTCATTAATAAGTTAACCATTGTTGTTTTACCAGCACCGGTTGGACCAACGATTGCAACCGTCTGACCAGGTTTAACCTCAGCTGAGAAGCCCTTAATAACTTCAGTTCCTTCAATATAACTGAAATGGACATTTTCAAAGACGACATGTCCTTTAACACTTTCAAGTTTAGTTTCTTTATGACTTTCATCAGGTTCAGATTCTGCATCAAGCAAGAAGAATATTCTTTCTGCTGCTGCAGCTGTCTGTTGAAGTACTGTTGCTGTTTGACCGATTGCTTGGATCGGTTGAGCTACTTGTCTTGAATATTGTACATAAGTATAAATGAATCCGATTTTAACAAGACCAGCAATCACTAAATAACCACCAACTCCAGCAATACCGATATAAGCAAGGTTTGCAAAAAAGAATTGGACTGGAATCATGATTGAGGAAATGAATTGACTCTTCCATGTCGTTTCATAAATTCGGTTATTAATTTCTTCGAATTCAAGTTTAGCTTGCTTTTGATGGTTAAACACTTTGACGACTTGATGACCATGGAATACTTCTTCAATATGTCCATTCATGTCACCATTATTCATCGCTGCTTGTCTGAAGTACTTTTGTGAAATTTTGATGAAGTTTGCAGCCACAACCAATGAGATAACAACACTTAAAGTCGTGATTAACCCAAGTGGCCAAGATAAGACAAACATAATGACTAAGATTGCAGTCACCAGTGTAAAGGATCTAAATATTTCAGAGATACTTTGCGTTAATGTTTGATTAATTGTGTCAACATCATTGGTGACACGAGAGAGTACATCACCAAATTTATATTTATCAAAAAAGGATAACGGTAGTGTGTTTATCTTATCCGCTAAATCCACACGCATTTGATAGGTTAATCTTTGTGTAATACCAATGAGTGAGAATCCTTGTAGGAAGTTTAGTGTTGATGATAAAAAAGCACTCACCATTGTGACGATTAAGATTTCATAAAGTCCTGCACTATAGATTCCAGGAATGATTTCAACGATATCACTTTGGCCTTGCCAGATTTGATATACTGAGGTTAAAGCTAAACCTGATAGCATTGGCGTTAAAACGGTTAATAAAGCCGCTATAACGGCCATTAAACCAGAGAGAATGATAATCCACCAGTAACGTCTTAAATAGCCTAAAAGGCGTTTCATTGTGCCTTTGAAGTCGGCTGGTTTTTGTGAGAGGAAACGACCACCATGATTACGGTTCATATACCAAGTTCCTCCTTCGATAATTGTGACTGTGCGATTTCTAGATAAACATCACACGATTGAATAAGTTCATCATGTGTACCTATACCAACAACCTCACCTTTTTCAAGGACGACAATGCGGTCTGCATGTCTAATGGTGTTGATTCGTTGGGCAACAACAAGTATGGTTGCATCAATGTGTTCATTTAATGCTTGACGAAGTGCTTTATCAGTCTTATAGTCAAGTGCTGAGAAAGAATCATCAAAAATATAAATGTTTGGTTTTTTAGCAATTGCTCGAGCGATTGAAAGACGTTGTCTTTGACCGCCAGATACGTTGGTTCCACCTTGGGTTATTTCTGATTGATAACTATCTTCAAATTCTGTAATAAACTTGTGTGCTTGAGCAATAGATGCTGCCTCAATCACGTCTTCAATGTTCGCATCTTCACGACCAAACTTAATGTTGCTTTCGATTGTTCCTTTAAATAGAATACCCTTTTGAGGAACATATCCAATATGTTTTAAATAAGTTTCTTGTCGATAACGTCTAATATCAATACCATCAACTAAAACTTCACCATCGGTTGGATCATAAAAACGTGGTACTAAATTAATTAAGGTCGATTTACCACTTCCGGTTGACCCAATAAATGCAGTCATTTTACCCGCTTCAGCTTTGAAGTTGATATTCTTTAAGACTGGCTCATCTGCATCAGGATATCGGAAAGTCACGTTTCTAAATTCAACTTCTCCCATAAAATGTTCTGGGATATCTAGTGGTTCACTTGGATCTTTAATCGCAACTTCAGCATCAATAACACTCATGACTCTATTACCAGAAATAGCGGCTCTAGGGATCATTGTAATAATCATTGTAATCATCATGAAGTTCATGATGGTTTGTGTACCATATTGAATCATGGCTGTTAAATCACCTTGTTGGAAATCAGAACCAACCGATAAAATGCCCCATTCAATCGAAAAATAAATCATTGCAGCGGTAGTTAGTTGCATGATTAAGCCCATCATTGGCCACATCGCCGTAAACAATCTGTTAACAAAAATATTTCTTTCCATCGATTCTTTAGCAACGACTTTTGATTTTTCTGCTTGGACTTTCTGCGTGTTAAATGCACGAACGACTCTAAGTCCACTTAAGTTCTCACGAGTTACTAAATTCATTCTATCAATCAGTTTTTGGATGAGTTTGAATTTAGGTAATGCAATCGCCCATAATATGGCTAAAATACCAACAACAGCAATAATCGTAAAGATTAATATGGTTGAAATGGTTGGTTGGGTATAATAAGCCATCACCATTGCACCGATTGCCATAAATGGTTGCATAACGACCATTCGAAGTAGCATCGCTACCGTTCCTTGTAACGATTGAATATCATTGGTTGCACGAGTAATGAGTGATGATGTTGTGAATTGATCCATTTCATTCATTGAGAATAATTGGACTTTTTCATAAAGTGCGTGTCGAAGATCTTGTGCAAATCTTGCTGCAGTTTTGGATTCAAAATACCCAGAGGTAATAATCACAATAATTCCACCAATGGTTGAGACACTCATCCAGATGACATTTAAGATGATTGAATCGTATTTTGCTTGTTCAGTTAATGCTGGATTGGATAAGTCATTCAATAAATTACCTAAAAACATTGGTAAAGCTAAGTTTAAAACAGCTCTAATTGCTACCAATAAAAAGATAAATAAGACACTCCAAATATAGGGTTTTAAATAACGAAATGATTTAATCATTGGGTTCTACTCTTTCTAATTTTTACTAAAAATAATTATAACACTAAATAGGATTAATCCTATGCTTTTAGAAATAAAAAGTGAGGGCATTTTCATAATACCCAATCACTTTTTTAATTTCGTCTTGTCTTTTACCTGTTACTTTTAGTAACAAGTTTTGATAATACTTGAGTTGATGCACTAAATATTCTTGACCTTCTTTTTTATGTTGAAGGTGAATACCGGTTTCGATTTCTTGCTCATTTAAAGCCATTTTACCGCGTTTTACTTTGAGAAATACGTAGTAGAAATTTTCTCTAACAACATATTCATCAACGATCATAAATCCATGTTCTACCAAATATTTCCTAACGACACCAAGTCGATCATTTGGTCCTAAAATAAATTCTATTTCAAGTGGACTGTGTGATAAAATGTCACAAATTAAATGGGCACCCATACCAGCAATAACAGCAACATCAGCCTTACTTTCAACCGATTTAAATCCATCCGATAAGATGAATTCAACATCATAACCTTTAAGGTTTTCTTGGGCTGCATGAAGTGGACCTTTTTTATTATCAGTTGCGATGCCACGTTTAATAAACCCTTGATCAAGTGCTTCTTTTAAAACGAAACCATGGTCACTACCGATATCGATTGCGACCTCATATCCTTTTAATAAGGATGCGATAAAATCGATACGCTTCATTTACGATTGAGATAAAACTCTTTGAGCTTATTCGCTCTTTGTGGAGAACGTAGTTTGCGAAGAGCTTTTGCTTCAATCTGACGAATTCTTTCACGAGTTACGCCAAATTCCTTACCTACTTCTTCAAGTGTATGAGTTTTACCATCTAGAAGACCATAACGCAAACGAAGTACTTTTTCTTCACGATCAGTTAATGTTTCTAGTACTTCATCTAAAGTTTTCTTAACCATTTCTTGCATCATGTAGTCATGTGGATTGAGTGCATTTGGGTCAGAAATGAAATCACCCAGTGATGAGTCTTCTTCTTCCCCAACAGGTGCTTCTAGTGAAATTGGTTCTTTAGCAATACGTTGAATATTCTGAACTTTTTCAGGTGTAATACCCATCTTTTCTGCGACTTCATCAACCGTTGCTTCACGACCTAATTCTTGAACCAACTGACGTTGAATACGAATCATCTTATTGATGGTTTCAACCATATGGACTGGAATTCTAATGGTTCTTGCTTGGTCTGCGACTGCTCTAGTGATTGCTTGTCTAATCCACCAAGTTGCATAAGTTGAAAACTTAAATCCTTTTTCATAATCAAACTTATCAACCGCACGCATGAGTCCCATATTACCTTCTTGAATTAAGTCAAGAAATAATAGTCCTCTTTGCGTGTACTTTTTCGCAATTGATACAACCAAACGGTAGTTTGCCTCAACCAGTTTTTCTTTTGCTAAATGAGCTTTTCTGATGATATTATCTAAATCATTTGCATCTTGGTCTGATAATTCAAGTTGTCCAGATTTATATAAATCCATTTGTTCTTGAGCAACACGGCCATCAGATACCCAAATCGCGTATTTTCTTTCATCATCAATATTAAGCAGTGGAATTTGTCCAATTTCTTTTAAATACATACGAACTGGATCGTCAACCTTAATGGTTGAAACGATTTGTTCAATATTTAAAAGTTCTTCTTCCTTAATATCTTCGACTTCTAAACTAGAGAGTGAATACTCATCTGGTTCACTTTCTTCGATATCATCATCTTCAAGTTCAAGACCATCTTCTAAAAGGGTATCTTCTTCAGCTTCCTCTTCTTCATCATCATCTAATAAGACATCAATTTCTTGAAGTGATAATTGTCGTTCAATATCATAATATTCAGGGGAACCAAACTCAAAGTATGCTTCAACATCGCTTTGGTTTAAAGTTTTCTTCTTCCCTGCTTTTTTAGCTAATAATTCGATAATTTGTTCAATTGTCATGGTTCACTTCTTCTTTCTTTGTAGTTTACTAATTTGTTCAGCAAGTCTGATTTGAACATCATAGTCTGGTGTTTCATTGAGTTGCTTCAGTAAGTTTTTTATTTCATCTTCAACATTTGTCACATTGATTTCAGCAAGAATCTTATCTAAATCAACGGGAATCTTTTTAATATAATGAACATCTTTAAGGAAATCTTTCTCTAAGATTGTTTGATGCTTATCATAGGTTTTTATGAAAAGATCAATATCGATATGGTCAACATCCTTGAAATGATCATAGTATTTATAGATGTCATTTAATAGTTCGTAATGTTCCATTTTCGCAAGATTTGTCATATCAAGTTTACGACGGATTTCATCTAGATGTTCATTTGATGATAAGAGTGAAATGATTAATAGAATTTCAGCTCTAATCGCTCGTGAGATGATTGGTTTTGGAATTGGTTTATCTTTGACTGGTAGAGTATGTGTTGTCTGAATTATAAATAAATGAATGCCGATTTCATCAAATACTTTCCGTTGATAAAACTCTTGAATGGTTTTATCAGCAGTGCTTAGTAAACTAATCATACTTTGCTTAAATAACGTAATATCTGCTGCTTTATTAAAGTCTTTACCCTTTTTATGATATTCATAACCAAATTGATATGGATCAACGACATTGGTTTCAAATAACTTTTGATAAGCTACCGTTCCATATTTTTTAATGTAATCATCCGGATCTAATCCATCTGGTAATGAAAGCACAGATACTCTTTGAACTTGATTGGCCAAGATTTGAATCGCTTTTAAGGTTGCATTAATCCCCGCTTTATCACCATCATAAGCAATAATCACATGCGGTGAAATTCGTTTAATTGCACGTGCTTGTTCAAGCGTTAGTGCAGTTCCCATGGTTGCAACTGCAGCTTTCAGTCCGGCTTTGAAAGATGCGATGACATCAAAGAATCCTTCATGCAAAATAACGCTTTTTTGCATCACAGCAGGTCTAAGTGATGCTTGATAATGATAGATTAACTCACCCTTCTTAAAGATCTTTGTCTCAGTTGAGTTAACGTATTTTGCAACTTCTTTAGGATTTAAACTACGAGCGGAGAAACCTGCAATACGACCATTTAATTGATCAATTGGAAAGGTAATTCGAGCCCGAAAGACATCATAATAGTCACCTTGTTCGTTTTGCTTAACTAAGCCTAGCTTCATCATGTCAGTGACTGAGTATTGTTTTGACTTAAGCATTTGGAATAAAGCGTCAGCAGAGCCTGGTGCATAGCCAATCCCAAAGTGTTCAATCTCTTCATCGGTTAAGCCGCGATTCACTAGATACTGATAGGCTTCAAGTCCCGCTTCAGTGTTCTTTAATGCAAACTGATAAAAGCGGCTAGCTTCTTCCATCAGTTGGTAATTTGATTCATTTGGATCTTTAACTTTTTTAGTGTTTTTAACTTCGATTCCAAGTCGTCCTGCAAGTTCTAATGCAGCATCATCAAATGAAATGTTTTTAACTTGAGAATAGAAGGTAATGGCGGTTCCACCTTGCCCACATCCCATACATTTTGCAAGATGTTTTTCAGGTGAAACGGAAAAGGAAGGTGTTTTTTCGGAATGAAAAGGGCATAGTCCCATAAAGTTTTTCCCTCTTTTAGTTAAAGAGACAAACTCAGAGGCTAAAGCGACAATATCAGTTTCTTCATTAATCCGATTGATAATGGCACTATCCATTGTATTCCCCTTCTTTTTTAAAATGTCATTTGTTCGCGTATAAACGCTCCAATATCTTTGCGTGAAATTCTTTCTTGTAACATCGTATCACGGTATCTGACCGTTAACGTATCATCAATCATCGTTTGTTGGTCTACTGTAAAGCAGAAAGGTGTACCAATCGCATCTTGTCTGCGATATCTTTTACCAATATTTGCTGTTTCATCATAAACGACATCAAAATCAGCTGCTAGTTCTTGATAAACTCTGGTTGCATATTCTGAATGTTCTTTTTTCATGAGTGGTAGAATCGCTGCTTTATATGGTGCTAAGGCTGGATGAATGTGAAGAATTTGACGAATATCGCCACCTTCAAGTGTTTCTTCTTCAAGTCCATTTAGTAGGAATACAAGTGCTAAACGCTCAACCCCAACAGCTGGTTCAACAACATATGGAATATATCTTTCATTGGTTTCAGGATCTAAATAGGTTAAATCTTCTTTTGATAAATCTTGATGCTGCGTTAAGTCATAAGATGTTCTAGATGCTAATCCCCATAATTCATCAAATCCCCAAGGATATTTAAATTCGATATCTGTGGTTGCATTACTATAGTGGGATAAAGCTTCTTTAGCGTGTGGTTCAAACTTTAGATGATCGGCTTTAATGCCTAAATCTAATAAGAACTTCTTCATGTACTCTAACCACCAATTGAACCATTCAAGTTCAGTTCCTGGCTTACAGAAGAATTCTAATTCCATTTGTTCAAATTCTCTCGTTCTAAAAATGAAATTACCTGGCGTGATTTCATTTCTAAATGATTTACCAATTTGAGCAACACCAAATGGAACTTTCTTTCGAGTAGCCCGTTGAATATTTTTAAAGTTGATGAAAATACCTTGTGCAGTTTCGGGTCTTAAATACACTTCATTAGCGCTATCTTCAATAACCCCTTGATGAGTTTTAAACATCATATTGAACTTACGAATTGGTAACCAATCGGTCGTTTTTGAAACTGGGTCTTTGATGTTATTATCGATAATATATTGATACATTTGTTCGAGTGTCCAACCATCTGGATTGACATTTGGATTGTGATCTAGAATCAATTTATCTGCACGATATCTTTGATTGGATGTTTTATTTTCAATTAAAGGATCAGAAAAACCGGCTAGATGCCCAGATGCTTGCCAAACCATTGGATTAAGTAAAATAGACGAATCAAGTCCAACAATATTTGGTCCTTGTCTTAAAAATTTCTTTAACCAAGCTTCTTTAATGTTTTTCTTCAAATTGGTGCCAAGTGGACCATAATCCCATGTGTTAGCAAGACCGCCATAGATCTCACTACCTTGGAATATAAATCCAGTTGTTTTGGCATAATTTACTAAATATTCTAACGTAACCATATAACTCCTTATAAGTGTCTTAAGTGGGTATCCAAGTGATGTTCATAGTACCGAATTAAACACGTCTTTAATTTTAAAAAACTAATATTTTCTATCTTATCTATTGTATCATATGACAAATGGATTAGTTTAAGTAATAATGTCGTTAAACCAAGATCTAAATCAACCAGATATGGTTCATCTTGATAGACGAGTGATCCCAGTTGTATATTAAAACCTTTAACGACTCTTCCATCTGGTTTTAATGACATTGGAAACCCTAGTCTTTTGACCAATCTAAATCCAAATGCTAAAACCATTTCAGGTTTGAATTGATGAAGTGTATCAATTAAATCTTTATATATTTCATCGTGACGATCTGTATCCGCCACACAACTATCAACCATGTAGAGCATTGCAGCTGCATATTGGGCTAAATCATAATCATTTTTAATCATTTGATAATCATTTAAAATCTTTCCATCAACGAGTGAATACATCGCACGATTAGGTGTTTCCTTAAACTCGATTTGGGTTAAGTATTGACCTAAAACACGAGCACTTGAAGTCATTTTTTGACTACCTTTTGCAATCAGTGTAATTTTGCCTTGTGGTGTGTATAAAAATAATAAACGATCGTTTTCTAAATAGGGTTGAGTTTTATAGATTAATCCTTCCATGAGTCATCACCATAACCAAATCGTTTAATGGTCGATGGATCATTACGCCAATCCTTTTTAACTTTGACCCATAACGTGAGATGAACTTTGAGTTTAAATAAATGATTAATCTCTTTTCTGGCTTCGGTTCCAATCTTTTTGAGCTTTTCACCATTTTTACCAATAAGAATTCCTTTTTGGCTATCTCTCTCAACAATAATTAATGCATCGACATCAAGCATCTTTAATTTTTCATTGGTTTCCATGCGTTCTAAAATGACAGCAACGCTATGCGGAACTTCTTGTTCGGTATGATACAAAATACGTTCTCTAATAAGTTCAGCCATTCGTGATGTTTGACTTTGGTCTGTGACATAATCTTTTGGATAAAAGAGTGGACCTTCCACAAGATGAGCATTAATTGCTTCTTTTAACTTATCTAGATGGGTTTTATCGAGTGCCGATATTGGAATAATTGCAGAGAATGCATAGCGATTTAAGAAGCTAATAATGATTGAATCAATATCACTTTTCTTTTCAAGTTGGTCAATTTTATTGATGACTAGTATCACCGGTAGATTGGCACGCTTCACTCGTTCTAAAATCATTTCATCACTTGAGTAAAACGGTTGGTCAACGACCCAAAGAATGACATCGACATCCATCATCGATTGTTCAGCCATCAAATCCATTTCTTTCCCTAAACGATGATATCCTTTATGCATCCCTGGAGTATCAATGAAGACATATTGTGTATCTTCTTCATTCAAAATACCCGTAATTCTAAAACGTGTGGTTTGAACTTTAGGGGATACAATCGCGATTTTTTCACCGACAAGTGCGTTTAAGAGCGTCGATTTTCCAACATTGGGTTTACCAATGATGGTAATAAAACCAGACTTTTCAGCCATTATTTCTTCGCCTCATCTAAATCAAATCCATAAGGTAATAAATCAAATTTTGACATGACTTTAGTCTTACCTTCTAAATTAGCAAGTGTAATAACCGTATTATCGGGAAGTAATTCATACATGACTTGACGACATGCACCACAAGGTGAAATTGGATTTCTTCCTTCTCCAACGATTGTTACCTCAACGATATCTTTTGGATCATATCCTTGAGAAATGAGTGAAAAAAGTGCACTTCTTTCTGCACAATTTGTTAATCCGTATGAACCATTTTCAATATTGGCACCGTAAACAAAAGTACCATCTTTTAATTTGATTGCTGCTCCAACTTTAAAGTGGCTATATGGTACATATGCTCTTTGTCTTGCCAGTAAAGCTTCTTTTAATCCCATGTTAATCACGCTTTCTTGCTAAATTAGCTTTTAATAGTATTTCTTCTTGTTTGGTAAACATTTTAACTTCATCTTCTTTGGTATGATGATCATAACCTATTAAATGAAGATATCCATGAACACTTAAGAATCCGATTTCTCGTTCAAAACTATGTCCATAGTCTCCAGCTTGCATCATTGCTTTATCAATCGAGATGAAAACATCACCAAGTGAATCATCATCAAGATCATCATTTGGAAATGAAATCACATCGGTCACTTTATCGATCTTTCGATAAGTTCGGTTAATATTTTGGATTTCCTCGTTGGTAACAAAGATGACTTGCATCTTCTTTTCTTCTTCAATCGTTTTAAAGATTTTTCGAATTAAAGTCTTGATCTTTGTTACATCATGTTCAGTTTGATTATGAAATTCAACTTTCATCGTTATCATATCTTTCTAAGATGCGTTGGACAAGTGGGTGACGAATGACATCCATTCGATCAAAATAAATGAATTTAGCATCTTCTATACCTTGTAGTTTACTTAATGCGTCTCTTAAACCAGACGGTTTATTATGACTTAAGTCGACTTGTGATGGGTCTCCTGTGACAACCATTTGAGATGAAAAACCCAATCGGGTTAAGAACATCTTCATTTGCGTCATTGTTGTATTTTGTGCCTCATCCAAGATGACAAATGCGTTTTCAAGTGTACGACCTCTCATGTATGCAAGTGGTGCAACCTCAATCACACCTTTTTCCATGAGTGATGTTGTCGTTTGAACACCTAAGAATTCATAGAGTGCATCATAAAGTGGAATGAGATAAGGATCAACCTTTTCTTTTAAATCCCCCGGTAAGAATCCAAGTGATTCACCTGCTTCAACGGCTGGTCTGGTTAAAATAAGTTTTTTAACTTTCCCTTTTTTAAGTGCTGCAACCGCATGTGCAACCGCTAAATAAGTTTTACCAGTTCCTGCAGGTCCTACTCCAAAGACTAATGGGTAGTTTGATAATGCTTCTGAATATGCCTTTTGGTTAAAGGTTTTAGGGACAACTGCTTTCCCTTGTTCACTAATGAGTATTTTCTTTTGACCCTTGTATAATTCTAATATATTATCGAGTTGATGACTTTGAGCCATTTTAATGATATAAATAACATCACGTTCAGATAGCACGAATTTGTGTTCTGCAAGAGAAATTAAGGTATGGAATATATCTTCTAATAATCCACGAAAAGTTTCGTCTGCATCCACCACAATTTCATCATTATGAATGGAAACATCAAATCCAAAATGAGATTTAAAGACCCTTAAATTACGATCTTCAATACCAACCAATAATTGTAATGTTTCGCTATGATGGATTTTCTGGCTTAATTTCATTAAACTACCTTCCTTAACTATATTAATTATACCTTATAGAGTCAAAAAACGCACCTCATTTGAGGTGCATTTCGTGAGAATTAACTATTTAGCGCTTCTTAGTTTTTGATGCTTTTTGGCGCATACGCTTGTCTACACCAGGCTTGACATAGAATTCGCGCTTACGTGCTTCTGCGAGGGTACCATCCTTTGAAACATTACGTTTAAAACGACGTAATGCATCTTCAATAGATTCACCTTTGCGAACTTCCGTTTTAGGCATTTTCTGCCCTCCTTCCACACGATGGGTTTAATCTTAAACCGCATATATTATAAATTATTTCATCCCATTTGTCAAAGTTTTTCTCATACTTCATAACGAATTGCATTTAAAACTGGAATATGGGCAAGTTCAGTCGGAATGATATTCTTTCCAAGGGTGATAAAGCTTGCAGAAATCGACCTAAAATAATCTCTTTCAACTGTATCAATTCCCCCTTCTGGACCAATCAAAACGACATATTCTACATTTTTATTTTGGTTAATAAACTGACTTAGTGTCGCTACTTTTTCATCTTCATCACAAACTCCAAGAATTTGATTTTGTGATAGTTTTAAATCTTTAATATGTGACAAAAACGAAATTTCAGGTAAATCAGATCGTTTTGCTAGTTCAGCAGCTTCCATACTGATTTTTTTAAGTCGGCTTAGTTTGTGTTCGATATTAGCAAGTTTTGCAATACTTCTTTTCATTTGTACAAAAATAATTCTCTTTGCGCCAAAAAGCGGTGCGTATTTTGTCCCATCATCAATCTTATCGCCTTTAGGAAGACCT
>JAEYXZ010000038.1 GCA_023431045.1 Bacillota bacterium
CAAGAAGGTGACTCAGAAAATCAGGTGACTAAAAACTTGATTCTGCCTGATGTAATCGGAGAAGTGAGTGTTACTTGGACCTCTAATAAAGATGACATTATTAATAATCAGGGTATTGTAGTTAGACCATTTGATATTGATCAAGTGGTCACCTTAACTGCAACTTTAAATCTAAATCTAGTCAGCGATTCAAAAATCTATAACCTAGTCGTAATCCATGTGGATGAGGAGTATGATGTGAATAAACGAAACCCGCTTAATGAAAATGAAATTCCATATAGCTTCGAACCAAAAACAAGTTATCAAAACCCAATCCAAATTAATGGACAATGGGGTAATGGCTCAGAAAACCAATATGCTTATGGTATAGGTGATCCTTTTGTTATGCGTTTTAATGGTAAATATTATCTTTATCCGTCAACTCAAGATGGTCAACCTGGTATCAAAGTTTATGAATCAACGGATATGGTTAATTGGTCCTATCAAGGTTATGCAGTTTTAGAATCTGAAGAATCAAGTCGTGGCGCTTATGCACCAGAAGTGATTTATTATCAAGGTAATTTTTATTTAACTCAATCTAAAGGTGGATCAGGACATTTCATTTATCGAGCAGATAATCCACTTGGACCGTTTGTTCGTATTACTGGAAATCTTGGTCGTGGTATTGATGGATCTTTCCATATTAATGATGATGGAAAGCTTTACTTAATGCACACTGGAGTACCAGCAGGCTTAAGAATGAGTGAAGTACTAAATTTACCTTTAGAACTTGATGAAAATAGTGTCGGCGTTTTAGGAACTCAACGCATCATGGAACAAGCATCTCTTAACCATTGGATTGAAGGACCTGGTATTATTCGTCGTAATGATATCAGTTTCCTAACCTATACCGGTAATCATGTGGTCTCAATTGCTTATCGTATTGCCTATTCCTACACCATGGGTAATCTCTTTGGTCATCAAGATTTCATCCAACCTGCGAATAACGTAACATTAATATCAACGAAATCAGACTACTCAGGACTAGGACATTCATCTAATGTGTTTGGTCCTAATTTAGATAGTATTTACACGGCTTATCATAGTCGTGATCAATATGGTAGACGATATAATTTAGATCGATACTTAACCAATGGAATCAGATTAACATCAAACGGTGCGTTTAATCATTTTGGAACAATACCTAATCGTCCTGAATTTGAAGCAATTAATCAAAATGATTTTGATCAACCATTATCAGGAGTTTATCTTTCAAGTGACGCTACTGAAAGTTTCTTTACAGCAGAGTATAACTACATCCAAAACACTGGAGCAATCCTACTTAATTATCAAGATGCATCCAATTATTTAAAGTTAACCATTAACCAAAATACCGATGAAATTTCATTAAGTGAAATCAAAGATAATGTCACAAGTATCCTTAAAAAAGAATCACTTGGAGATAATAACCAATATAATCGCTTAACGGTTATTCGTATCGAAAAATCATTATCTAAGTTTAGAATATTCTTTAATGGCATGTTAAAACTAGAAACTGATTATCAAGGCTTAGGTGGTAAGATTGGCTATATTGGTGATGTTGAAATCGGATATACAGCTTTTACGAATGATGTCAATGGATCCTCTGATTTTGAGGTTGTTCACGGTGTTCCAGGGAATATTCCTGCCCAAACATACTTAAAAACTGAAGACCGAGGTTTCCACTTTTACGGTGAAAACCTAACCAATGATGAGATTCGAAATGGAGAAAAGAATAACATCGTCTATAAAAATAATCAGTATGGTGTTCGCCTAAATACAAAAGAAGATTATGTTAAGTATCCAGTAGAAGCAATAAAAAATGATTATAGTTTGGTAGCTGAAATCACCAAGGATTCCCTTGGTTCAGAAATTGAGGTAATCATCAACGAAGAGACCATTATTAAAGTCGATATACCCGTTGATATCACGTTTCCTGAAGGTGTTGAATATCTCCCCGTTCATTTAACTAACCTTCATTTAGATGGTGAATCCATTATCAAATTTAGATTATATCGTGGGACCTTTGAATTTAGACAATTTCAGTTATATGAGCACGGTCAATCAACTAATTTTGAAGACTTAAGTGGCGCAGAACTTTTAGCGAATACCATTAAAAAAGGTGCTGGAAACTATCAAGTAGATGGTGATGCCATTGTCTCAAATAACTCACAAATATTCATGGGGTTACTAGGCGATGGTGGAGCAACAAATTTCGAGTTTAGCGTTGATGTTGCATTACTATCTAGCGGAATCGCTGATGGTGGAATCGTCTTTAGAGCGAAGAATTATTCGTATCATCCAGATCAACCAACTCAAAGTTTCCAAGGATATTATTTAAAGCTTCAAGAACGTGCAGGAACATTTTATAAATATGATTATGGTTCGACAACGATTCAATCAATTGCCTTAATTGATCAAGAAAATCAATCCTTATTTACTCAAGGCACATTCAATCGCATTAGAGTCGTTGCATATCATAACCAGATTCAAATTTACATCAATGATAGAATATATCTTGATGTATTCTTATCAGATCAATTAATGGACGGACAAATCGGGTTCTTTAGCCGAAATACAGCATTTGCCTATAAGAATGTGAGTTATTTGCCGTTAGAATAAAAAAAGGAAGATAGTATATGGAAAGAGGATATCCAAGACCACAGCTTGAAAGAACATGGTGGTTGAATTTAAATGGTAGTTGGGATTTCGAATTTGATGATTTAAATGAAGGTATGACAAATAAGTGGTATGAAAACCATCAATATACAAAGAAAATACATGTTCCCTTCCCGTATCAATCTAAGCTATCTGGTATTAATGATTTAAGTATGCATGATCGCATTTGGTATCATCGAACATTTAATCTACATTTACCTCAAGATAAGCGATTTATATTACATTTTGGCGCAGTTGATTATGAGACAACTGTCTATATCAATAAGCAATTGGTTGGCACTCATGTGGGTGGTTCAAGCAGTTTCTCATTTGATATTACCGATTATTTAGTTAATGGTCTTGCTCAAGAAATTAGTGTTGCAGTCTTCGACCCTTCAATGGACCCTTATATTTCCAGAGGAAAACAAACATGGAAAGAAAGACCATTTGAATGTTATTATGATCGTACATCAGGAATATGGCAAACCGTTTGGTTAGAATACCTTGATGAAGCAGCAATTGAAAACATCAAGATTGTTCCAGATTTAGATCAAAAATCAGTCACCTTTGAGATTGATACATACAATCATGCAGATAAAACGATAGAACTTGAAATCTCATTTGATGGAAAATTGATTAACAAACACCAACAAATGATGAATCAAAAAACATCATTTAGTATAGATATAGAGAACCCATTCTTTTGGAGCCCTGAAACACCGAATCTTTATGATATAAAACTTAAGGTCTACGCTGATGGGGATTTAGTTGATGAAGCTAAATCTTACTTTGGATTTAGAAAGATTTCAATTCAAGGAAATCAAATCTTACTCAATAATAAACCTTACTATCTAAGACTCGTTTTGGATCAAGGATACTATCAAGATGGATTATTATCCTATCCAGATGAAAAGACTTTAGAACAGGATATTATTGATGCAAAAAAGATGGGCTTTAATGGCTGTCGTAAACATGAGAAGATTGAAGCTGAGCGTTGGATGTATTATGCTGATAAATTAGGCTATCTTGTATCACTTGAAATGCCAAGTCAGTATGAGTTTAGAGAAGATGAACGTTTTGTTAATGAATGGGTACTCGCGATGAAACGTGACTTTAATTATCCAAGCCTATTTATGTATGTCCCATTTAATGAATCATGGGGTGTAAAAGATATTAAAAATAGTATTGATCAACAAGAGTACGTTAAGAAAGTTTACTATCTAACGAAAGCACTGGATTCAAGTCGGATTGTTATTTCTAATGATGGGTGGGAACAACCAGTCACAGAAGTTTGTACAATTCATACTTATCGACATGGTAAAGTTGATGATTTAGCTCGCCAAGCGGAATTTCATCAATCGTTAACAAATTTTGACATGTTACTATCATCCATTCATACCGATGGTAATAAACCTATCTATGTTAATGATGAAAAATACCATGGTGAACCAATTATTCTTTCTGAATTTGGTGGTATTAGTTATGCCAATCAACAACAAATTGGTTGGGGATATACAGGTGTTGATACAAAAGAGGATTTAGAAAATGAACTAAGAAGAATCTTTAGTGTCGTTTATGAATCCAAACATTTTGCAGGATTCTGTTACACCCAGTTATCTGATGTTGAACAAGAGATTAATGGTTTCTTAACGTATGATCGAAAACCTAAATTACCATTTGAGGTTTTAAGAAGTATTGTAACCAATGATGAAAAATAGTTTTATAAACACTCAAATCACATTTTAACCTAAATTAAAAAGTTGCTGGAATTGATTATTTCCAACAACTTTTTTGTTTTTATCACTTTCATTTGTCTTCAATCAATGAGGTTGTATCACAATACGGTATAATATAAAATATATTTAATCTATGATTAAAGGAGATTTCTATAATGAATCATAAACTTAAAGAAAGATTAATCTCAGTTATTGATACTACCAATGATTTTTTTACCAATATTGCAAATGAAGAACTTGGATTAAAATTGTCAGGATTACCATCAAATACAATTGGTTCACAAGCATGGTGTCTTATTGGAGCAAGAGAGAGCTATATGAAAGCCTACGTTGAAGAAAAATGGGTAGGTTTTACTTGTTCATTAACTGATACAAATAATAATGAATTAGTGAATAAAAAACTCACTGAATCTAGACAAATGGTTATAGATTTGTTGGATAAGCACCCTGGTAAACCTCTGGATATGATCTTTGAATTGATTGAACATGAAGCGATGCATCAAGGACAACTGATTCGTTACGCTTATGCAAATAAGATTTTGTTTCCAAAAAGCTGGATTCATAAATATGCATTAGAACAAGTTAAAAAATAAGTATTGATCTTTAACTCAAGGTATTATTGATATCTTATAAACAAAAAGACTAAGGCAAATTTCTTAGTCTTTTTCTTTGCTTGTTATCAAATATAATCTTGAGACTTTGGATGAATGAGAAAACTGTTTTTAACACTCAAAACCTCTATTTTTTATAATGAATACGTTTACATGAATAAATATTCATATTATGTAACATATTCGCTTGACAGTCTCAGTTTTCAGGTATATCATTAAGGTATAAAATCAATTCAAAAGAAATAACTTAATACAGAAAGAAGGAATTTATATGCATGGATTAACAATTGATCAAATGCATGTCGGCCAGTACGCGTTACTTGAAAAAACAATTACTGATGCAGACGTATACATCTTTGCAGGGGTAACTGGTGATATGAATCCAGTCCATTTAGATGACCTTTATGCAAGCTGTTCTATTTTTCAGCATAGAATCGTTCATGGAGGTTTAGTCGCGAGTTTGTTCTCGACTGTTTTGGGGACCACTTTGCCTGGCATTGGGACAATCTACCTAAAACAAGAATCAAAGTTCGTCAAACCTGTTTTTATCGGTGATACAGTGCAAATTAAAGTTGAAGTTAAAGAACTTAATCTAGAAAAAAATAGAGTGACACTACTCACAACAGCAACCAATCAAAATGGTGATAAAGTCGTCGTCGGTGAAGCTGTTGTAATGCCACCAAAAGAGGAGAATTTACATGTTGAACATTAATCAATTATTAGGAACTAAGTATCCAGTGATTCAAGGTGGAATGGCTAATATTGCAACCGCTGAACTTGCTGCAAGTGTCTCAAATGCGGGTGGACTAGGTTTAATTGGTGCAGGTGGAAATGATGCTTCATGGGTAAGAGGTGAAATTCAAAAATGTCGTCAACTAACCGATAAACCATTTGGAGTCAATATCATGCTCATGAGTCCTCATGCACAAGATATCGCTCAAGTTTTAATCGAAGAAAAAGTAAAAGTCGTCACAACCGGTGCAGGAAATCCAATTCCTTATATGGCAGCATGGAAAGCAGCTGGGATGGTTGTAATACCAGTAATTCCATCCGCGAAATTAGCGATTAGAGTTGCTCAAGCTGGAGCAGATGCTGTCGTTGCTGAGGGTATGGAAGCAGGTGGTCATATTGGACGATCAACCACCATGGCAATGATTCCTCAAATTGTTGATGCAGTGAATATTCCAGTCATTGCTGCTGGTGGGATTGCAGATAAAAGAGGGGTTGTTGCAGCGTTTGCACTTGGTGCAAAAGGTATTCAGATCGGAACTGTCCTACTCGCTACAAAAGAATGTCCAGTTCATGATAATTATAAACAGATGGTGGTTAATGCATCAGATGTCGATACGATGATCACTGGATCAGATAAAGCACCTGTACGAGTCCTTAAAAACCAAATGGCCGTTAAGTATGCTGATTTGGTAAAATCTGGAGCAAGTTTTGAAGAATTAGAACACTTAACATTGGGTTCACTTAAGAAAGCTGTATTTGATGGTGACTTAGAGAACGGCTCATTTATGGCAGGTCAAATCTCTGGTTTAGTTCATGAAATTAAAACTGTTAAAGAAGTACTTGATGATTTGTTCCAAGAAGCAGATAGTTATAAAGAAAGTATTTATATACTTTAAAACTATCAAACATCTGAAAAACAATTTCAAATAAATGAACACACAGAAAGTATAGATTTATGTATAAGTTCGATGCAATTAGTATCGAACTTTTTTGTTTAACTAATACACTTGATCTTTTTGGTCCTACTGATGATATTCTCACATCTCCAATTCGTTTGCGTGTATAATTAAATTAGAGCACAGGAGGATTTCTATGATTAAATTAGAACATCTTACGAAGTACTACAAGAAACATGCCAGAGGAATCATAGATGTTTCTTTTGAAGTGAAACCAGGAGAGATTTTTGGCTTTATTGGACCTAATGGTGCTGGTAAATCAACCACAGTTAGAACTCTCTTAAATCTAATCTTTCCAAGTGGTGGTTCCGCATCAATTGATGGGTTAGATGTTGTTTCAGACACAATTGAAATCCGTAAAAGGGTTGGATATATTCCAAGTGAAGTTAATTTTTACGAAGATATGATGGTAAAAGATTTTATTCAGTATGCATGTGGTTTTCACGGTAAGATTGATGTGCCATATATGAATAAGCTCATAGATTTACTCGAACTCGATATAAACCGTAAAATCGAAGATTTATCTTTTGGAAATAAAAAGAAAGTTGCGATTATCACCGCACTTGTAACA
>JAEYXZ010000036.1 GCA_023431045.1 Bacillota bacterium
AAATAATACAGGGGAGGGGTACCCATGTACCAACGCATTATTCTGAAATTATCAGGAGAAGCTTTAAAAGGTAACGGGGTCTATGGTATAGATCCTAAAACCGTAAAGAATATAGCACTTGAAATCAAAGATATTCGATCCTTAAATGTCGAAATCGCGATTGTCGTTGGTGCAGGAAATCTCTGGCGTGGAAAAAGCGGAGAAGAATTAGGAATGGATCGCGCTCAAGCCGATTACATGGGAATGCTTGGTACCATTATGAATGGACTTGCATTACAAGACCAATTAGAACAAATTGGTGTACCAACTCGTGTAATGACAGCTCTACCTACGGCTGCAGTCGCAGAACCATACATTCGCAGAAGAGCACTAAGACACCTTGAAAAAGGACGTGTCGTGGTACTTGCAGGTGGAACTGGTTCACCTTACTTCTCAACCGATACCAATGCCGCACTGCGTGCTGCAGAACTTGACGCACCAGTCATTTTAATGGCTAAGAATGGTGTTGATGGAATCTATAATAAAGATCCTCGTAAACACAAAGATGCAGTGAAATATACAACCCTTTCACATCAAGAAGTACTAGAAAAAAACCTCGCAGTGATGGATTCCACCGCTGCCTCATTATGTAAAGATAATCACATTGATATTTTGGTCTTCGATATGAATGTTGCTGGCAACATCAAACGTGCAGTTTGTCAGGAACCGATTGGAACCATCGTATCATCGAAAGGATAATTTATGTCTGAACAAGCGGATATGATTTTATTAGAAACTGAAGAAAAAATGGAGAAAAGTATTAGTGCTTTGGAACACGAGTTTGCAAACATTAGAACTGGTCGTGCAAATCCAAATTTACTTGACCGTATCCATGTTTCTTATTATGGTGTTGAAACCCCATTAAAACAGGTTGCATCAATTTCTGTACCTGAAGCTCAGCAACTCTATATTAAACCTTTTGATAAATCTGTTTTAAAAGATATTGAAACAGCAATTAATGCATCTAATCTTGGTTTACCACCAAGAAATGATGGTGTCGGTATTCGCTTAACGCTACCAGCATTAACCGAAGATCGTCGTCGTCAACTCGTTAAGGAAGTTGAAAAACTTTCTGAAAATGGTAAAGTTGCAATTCGTAATGTGAGACGTGAAGCAAACGAACACATGAAGAAACTTGGTTTACCTGAAGATGATGAAAAAGGATATCTAGAGGATGTTCAGCAATTAACCGATAAATATGTTAAAATAGTAGATGAACATACAAAGTCTAAATCCGATGAATTGTTAACAATTTAAGGATTGAGGCGTTTACAATTTAAGAAAGGAGGCAAGAACATGGCTAAATCTTCAAAAGTGTACTTGGGACTTGATTGGATCGTATCATTAATTCTAGCAATTATTCCAATTACCAATGTTGTTTTAGGTATCGTTACTAGAGTGCAAAGAGGAAATATCTTAGGTGCAGTCCTTAACTTCTTCTTATCGCCTTTATTCTACATTGTAGATTTAATCACCTTTATTTTACAAGGAGACCTTGTTTTCCTAGCATAATAAAACTGATCATAAACCACCCATCAAGTCATGGGTGGTTTTTTAATTTTTAGGATCCAATGACGTTGGGTTACACCCAACGCATTTTAGTTTTCGGGGTTTAAAATATGGTATAATAAATCATCAATGGAGGTGAAGATATGGTACAAGGCTTTAAATATCATGGCTCTGATTATGCATTCTTTATGGAGTTTAAAGATGGTGCATGGCAACAAGGAGTTGTGAAACCATCAATTGAATTTACCATTTCAGCACTCGCATCAGCGCTACAATATGGTCAATCTGTTTTTGAAGGGATGAAAGCATACCGTTCAAAAGATGATCATATTTTATTGTTTAGACCAGATGCAAACGCAAAAAGATTCAAACAATCATGTGAAAGACTCATGATGCCAGTCGTGCCTGAGGATGTTTTCATCCATGCAGTCACAGACATCGTTTTAAGAAATCAGCATCTTATCCCATCTTATGAATCAAAAGGTTCATTATACATTCGTCCATTTATGATTGGGACTGAATCCGTTTTAGGGGTAAGACCTGCTAATGAATATTTATTTTGTATCGTTGTTTCAGCGGTTGGAAGTTATTTTACGAATGGGTTTGGGTCAATTAAACTTTCCACATCACCATACGATAGAGCAGCTCCAAATGGACTAGGACATATTAAAGCAGGAGCAAATTATGGTGCCTCACTTTATCCTAAATATTTGGTTAAAGCTGAAGGATATGATGACTGTTTATATTTAGATCCAAAAACACATACGAAAATTGATGAAACAGGGGCAACTAATGTCATCGCAATTACCCCAAAAAATGAATTTATTACCCCACAATCAAGCTCAATCCTACCATCAATTACGAATCACTCACTTCAAGTGATTGCGAAAGATTTTTTAGGTATGCCAGTCATTAAAAGAGATATTTTACTGGATGAACTTAATCAATATGTTGAGTTTGGCGCGTGTGGTACTGCAGCGGTGTTAACACCAGTATCAACAATTCGTCATGAAGAAAAACTATATCATTTTCCAAATACCGAAATTTTACATAAATTATATGATTTTTTAACTGCAATTCAATATGGTGATGTCAAAGAGTCCTATGGATGGGTTAGAGTTATAAAATAAGTGTAAAAGCGTTTAATTTTGTGCTATCATGATTAAGGAGTTATCAAATCATGCGTAAAATAACACATCTTCCCAATCATATAGCAATCATCTTAGATGGTAATGGCCGATGGGCTAAAAAACGTGGACTTCCACGTTCTTTAGGTCACTATAGTGGTGCAATGAATTTAGTTAAGATTGCAAATTACGCGGATAAACTTGGCATAAAGATGATGACAGTTTACGCTTTTTCCACAGAAAACTGGAATCGTCCACAAGATGAAGTTGATTACCTCATGACAAAGCCAGTTGAAATGATTCGTGAGAACCTAACGAAAATTAAAGATAGTTCATTAAAAATTTTAGTTAAAGGACGTCGCGATCGCATTTCAAAAGAAGTGCTTGAAACTATCGAATTACTAGAAGATGCAACGAAAGACCATCAAGGCATGGTTTTAAATGTTTGTTTTGATTATGGTAGTTATGATGAGTTATTAACCGCATTTTCAAAATTAAAAGAATTTAATGTAGAATCACTTAAAAAAGAACTTTATATTCAAGATCCAGTCGATTTATTAATTCGAACGGGTGGAGAATTAAGACTTTCGAACTTTTTATTATGGCAAGCAGCTTATGCGGAACTGATTTTTACGAAAAAGTATTGGCCAGCATTTAGTCCTAAAGACTTATATAAAGCATGTCTTCTATATAGTAAAAGAGATCGACGATTTGGAGGAATTAAGAAATCATGAAGCAAAGAATAATTACAGCAGTCATATTAGCAGCATTGCTAACTCCATTTGTCGTTGTCAATCACCCTGTCATCTTTATGATTTTTCAAGCAATCATGTTGGTTTTCGTGATTGTTGCATCACTTGAAATGATTTTCATGTATGAAAAAGAAAAACCAATGAAGTTTGGCGTTAAATTATTGATTGTGACGCTTGCATTAATCACTTACTTAAATGTTGGAGGTTTAGTAGAACCTTTAAATCCAGTCACTCTACCTGGATTTTCACTTGTTACCCTTAATCTACATCCGATTGTTATTATTGTTTTTGTGACACTTGCATCACTCATCCCAATGGTCTTTGATGATGATTACGGCGGAGCAGATATTGGTAAAGTATTGACAATTGTTAATTATGTTGGTTTAGGTGCCGCATCAATTATGTTACTTAGATTCTTAGGCGTTCGCTTTATTGTTTATGTTGCACTCGTCAGTATGTTAACCGACATTTTTGCATATTTCTTTGGAGTTGCATTTGGTAAACATAAAATGGCACCAAATATTAGTCCTAAAAAAACATGGGAAGGTGCAATTGCAGGATCAGTGATTGCGACGGTTGTTGCAAGTAGCTTCGCACTATTTTACGGACAAATTTTCCCAGCAGATGGTTTCTTGGGAAATATCTTTAATCCAAATGACCAACTAAAGACGATTTTTGATACCTTCACATCACTTCATTCTCAACCACTACCAATCCAAGCATTAATCATTGTTCCAATTACATTCCTTGGTACAGTGGCGGCTCAAATGGGTGATTTGGTCGCATCAAAGTTTAAGAGAACGTATCATATTAAAGATTTTGGTCATTTATTTCCAGGACATGGTGGATTACTTGATCGATTTGATTCAATTTTATTTATCGGACTATTGTTCTTAGGCATATTTATTACTATTGCAATAGCATTCCCAATTTAGGAGCGCGACATGGATGCATTTTTTCTAACAGTTTGGAACATCATTGTCTTTTTATTAGTTTTAACAGCCATCATATCAATACATGAATTAGGTCATTTCTTATTTGCTAAAAGAGCGAAGATCTTATGTCATGAGTTTTCGATTGGGATGGGACCACTAATTGTTCAAAAGAAAAAGGGTGAAACCTTCTATTCTCTTAGAGCGATTCCTCTAGGTGGATATGTTGCTATGAGTGGTGAAAATGGTGATAACCCACTGATTGCTAAAGGATCTCGAATCGGTATTAATTTAAACGAGAATGGTAAGATTTTTGAAATGGTTTTAGATGAAACCATCGCTAAACCACAAATGATTGGTGAAGTTTTAGATTTTGATTTATATGGTAAGAATTTCGCACCATTATTTATTGAACTTGATATGAATGGTGAAGTTAAGCGTTTTGAAGTTGAAAGAAACGCAATGTATCTCTATCGTAAGAAACAAAAACTTCAAGTAACTCCAGCCGAAAGTTCCTTTGGTGAAAAGACACTTTGGGAACGATTCTTAGTTTTATTTGCTGGTCCAGCTATGAACTTTATTCTGGCTTTAGTCATTTTATTCATTGTTGCGATTATTCAAGGTAAAGCACAGAATACAACTGAGATTGGCACATCAGGTATTCCTGAACTGCAAGTTGGTGATGTGATTACTGAACTTGGTGGTACGCCAGTTAGTACCTTTAATGATATTGTTCTATTTTTAGATAGTTATAATCAAACGACACTAACAATCAAGCTTGATCGTGATGGTACGGTTGTAACTGAAACAATTGAACTTTATGTCGTTTTACAAAATTTAGGATTCACCGTTGGTGATGCTACTGAAATGATTGTTGGACAAAGTTTTGGTAAGGCACAACAAGCAGATCTTGATCCAGGTGATAAGATTGTTGGTTTAACTTATGGTACTTTAGTCTTAGAAGATCCAACGTGGGAAGAGTTAATTGCAGCAGCTAGAAACACGATTGATGGTGGTAGTGTTAAACTCTTTATCGAACGTGATGGTGAGTCTTTAACCATTGAATATAATGTCTTAGGAACTAGTGTCTTAAATGATATTGGTGCTGATGCAGTCATGGTTCAGATTCCTTAT
>JAEYXZ010000065.1 GCA_023431045.1 Bacillota bacterium
GTCTTGGTCTATCTGAAGAGTCTGGCGTCAGTTTTGGTCAACTTGGTGATTCAATTGGACAATTCATCGTGATTATCGAAAACGACAAAGTCGTCGATGCAGGTGTTAATATCAATCTTGACTTAAGTATTACTGTTAATCAATTAGGCGTCAGTGGCACGGGTTACATTAAGATGTCCATGAAAGCAAGATATACAACAGATTCACAACAATATCCAACCTTACCATCTGATTTAGATAGTTATGAATATGATGTTGATGGTGATTTTGGTTTTGACGATTTAATCTAAAAATTCAAACGTATATGGCTACCATATGCGTTTTTTTTGATTGAATTTCATGAATTTCGATTATTTATCAACTATAATTGGATTATCCTTAGTTAATTGAGGTGTTAAGATGAAAAAAATGTTTAACTTTTGTTTACTCACTTTTTTAATCATTTTATTATCAGCCTGTACTAAAGTTAGTGATCCATCAATGCCTGAAGTTAGAGGAGATGAAGTTTTTTTATCTGAGGTTGAATTAACACAATTAATTAATCTTTCAACAACTGAAGAGCCAGAACACTTTATTTCAAAACTTGATTTAAATTCAGAAATGTTATTATACATAAATACACTTGATGGGCTTAACACGTCCTCACTGAAAATGACTGTCACTGGAGAACAAGGCTTTACTGGGACTGACTCACAAAGCTACAAAATATCGTCTGAATTGAAGACCGATGTCACGATTGAAATTGAGCGAGATGATCAAATAGTTTCAAGTGTGATAACTAAAAATGATGTGGGTTATTACTTTACTTATCCAAATGCTTATTTTCGAATCGATGCATCCTTAAAAAGTGATATCAATGGTTTAAAATCATATCAGACTGTGGAATCACAAAAATACCGAAATGCATCTCTTGGTTATCACGATTTTTATATTAATACAATGGGTTATAACGAAGAGTTTGGATTACAAACAACATTTAAAAGTGTTATTGATTCGCATCTAACCCCAGACTATAAGGTTTATAAAGATCAAAATCGGTATTCAATTGTTTTTCAATTATCATCAGAACTAATGGAAGAACAAATTGAACAATCCGATCTAATGGAGCTATCAAATATCACTTTAACCGATTTAGATGACTCATATGGCGAGTTTATTATTGTCATTCAAGATCAAAAAGTCATTGATATTGGTTATCATGTCTATATTGATACGATTATTTTTGCACAACAAGCTGGTATGGATGTCTATGGACCAGCTAAAGTCGATATTCGAGTCAGATATCACTCGAATCAAGATGAATTTCCAAGTATGCCAGAAGATTTCGAGCAATACGAATTTCAACAGTATGGTTCTTTAGGAATTGAATCCATACTATAAATATTAAAGATGTCTATGGCAATCATACGCATCTTTTTTTTAATGTCTATTTTATGTTAAAATAGAGATATGGAGGTTTTCCGATGATCAAACAAGCTGAATACATAAAATCCTTTGTCTATATCAAGGATTTACCTCAAGATTCGTTTCCTCAAATCTTATTATTAGGACGTAGTAATGTGGGTAAGAGTTCTTTAATAAACGCGATTACTAACCGTAAAAGTCTTGCTAGAGTATCTAATACACCTGGTAAGACAGTGACCATGAATATGTATCTTTTAAATGAAAGTTTTTATTTAGTTGATGCACCGGGTTACGGTTATGCAAGACGTTCTAAAACACAAGCAGAAAGTTTTATTAAAATGATTAAGAGCTATGTGAAAAATGCCCCCAATTTGAAGAAAATTTTCCAATTGATAGACTTTAAAGTGGGACCAACTGAAAGTGATTTAGAAACTTATCAATCACTCAATCAATTAAGTGTCAAACACATTATCGTGGTGACAAAATACGATAAAGTCAGTTCATCACATCGTAAGAAGCAGCAACAAGAGATTATCAATAAGTTATTACCAGGTCAACTTATTTATTGGACATCAAGTGAAACAAAATATGGCATAGAACAATTATTAGAAGAGGTAGAAACCTATGAGTAAAATAATTATTTCAACCGATTCAACGGCTGATTTAAGTGATCAGTTGAAAAAAGATTATAATATTAGAACGATCCCTTTATATGTTCGCTTTGGTGATGAATCATTCCGAGATGGACAAGACATTACAACTGAGAAGTTGTATGACATGGTCACTGAAAAAGGATTCTTACCACAGACACAAGCGGTTTCTCCAGGTGATTTTGAATCCTATTTCAAAGCATTTCTTGACCAAGGATATGAAGTTGTTCATATCTCAATTGGTTCGAAAATTTCTGGAACGTTTCAAAGTGCAATGATTGCTAAAGACTTACTTGAAACAGATAAAGTTCATTTAGTTGATTCAATGAATTTATCAAGTGGGATTGGTTTACTCGCTCTAAAAGCATCTGATTATCGAAAAGCAGGACTCACTGCTGAGGCAATTGCCATCAAAGTTAAGCAACTTGTACCAAGAGTTAGAAGTCAATTTGCAATTAAGACACTAGATTATCTCCATAAAGGTGGTAGAGCATCAGGTCTATCTGCTTTTATCGGAGGTATTTTACAAATCAAGCCGATTATTAAAGTTGAAGATGGAAAACTAGATGTCTATAAGAAGAGCATGGGTAAGATGTCAAGAGCACTTGATATCATGATTGATGATTTATTAAATCTTGGTGAAAATGTCGATTTAGACTATATCTTTGTAACTCATAGTATCGCATCTAATTCATTTGACTACATTGTGAAACAATTAGCAGGCAAAATTGAACCAAAGCATTTATATGAAGGACACGCAGGATGTGTGATATCCTCACATTGTGGACAAGGAACAATCGGTATACTTTATATCGAAAAGTAAGACTTGCCATGGAGGCTATTCATGAAAGCAAACAAAATTAGTGTCGTTGGTGTTGGAAATGTTGGTGCTGCAACTGCTTTTGCTCTAATGCTCAATCGTGTTGCATCTGACTTGGTTTTATATGATATTGATCATAATCGTGCTGAAGGTGAAGCACTTGATATTTATCAAGGAACATCACTTGTTGCACCAACTGACGTTTATGCAGGATCAATTGAAGATACGGCAGATTCAGATATCGTGATTATCACTGCTGGTGCTGCGCAAAAACCAGGTGAAACCAGACTTGATTTAGTGAATAAAAATATCGCAATTTACCAAAAACTCATTCCAGAGATTGTGAAATACAATCCAAATGCCATATTACTTGTTGTTTCTAATCCGGTTGATATTCTCACTTATATTACTTGGAAGATTTCAGGATTCCCAAAAGAGCGAGTCATTGGTTCTGGTACAGTTCTTGATACTTCACGTTTTAAGAGCTGTTTAGCACGTGAATTTGATATTGATGCAAGAAATGTTCATGGTTATATCATTGGCGAACATGGCGATTCTGAGATTGCAACTTGGTCAAGAACCAACATTGGTGGAATTACATTTGATGAATTCTTAAAATCATCGAATAAAAAAGAAAAAGGATTTAAAGAACGTATTGCAAATGAAGTAAAGAATGCGGCTTATGAAATCATTAAACGAAAAGGATATACAAATTATGCGGTTGCTGTTGCAGTTGCACGAATTTGTACTGCTATCCTTCGTGATGAGAAAAGCATTCTAACAACCTCTTCCTATTTAGATGGTCAATATCATGTTAAAGATGTCTATCTTTCAACTCCGACCATCATCTCACGTAAAGGTGTTGAGCATATTCTTGAATTTGACCTCGCTGCAGAGGAACAAATTGCTTTCGAGGAATCTGCAGCAATTATGAAAAAAATACTAAAGGAATCGAATTTATAACTATGAAAATTGCCATTATTGGTGCATCAGGATTTATTGGGGAACATTTAGTTAATGAAGCGTTAGAAAGAGGACATTTAGTCCATGCAATCTATCGTCGTAACCCAATTAAAGAAAGAAATAATTTAATTCAACATAAGATGACGATATTTGATGAAGACATTTTTGAACCGATCATTAAAGAGATTGATGTCATCTTATCAGCTTATAATCCTGGGTACTACCATGTTGCACAAAAAGAACGATATCAAGATGCTTATGACCTCATCTTTAAACTTGCAAAGAAACATCATAAGCGAGTGATTGTTGTGATTGGTGCGACCTCACTTTATCAACCCGATGGACAACTCGTTAGAGATGGATTTTATCCAGCAATGTGGAAGTTTGCATTATTAGGTCCAGATGCGGTTTATGAAAAATATAAGAATGATTTAAGTTTTGAAAGAACTTTTGTCTCTCCTGCAGCAGAATTAATTGATGGTGAAAAGACCAGTCATTATACCTATGGTAATGATCAATTGATTATGAATGACAAAGGTGAGTCAAGAGTAAGTGTTGGTGATTTAGCTGAAGCAATTCTAAAGGAAGCTGAAAATCCAAAGTATATTGGAAAAAGATTTACAATCGGTTATACAAAGTGATATAATAATTTCAAAGCATTGAAAAGAAGGAGTAATCTTTATTTTGGATTAAAGCGAGAGACAGATTTGGTGTGATGTCTCATCAAGTAAAGGTGAAGGTCGTCTTGGAGCTGATTTAATGAACTAGAGTAGTTAAATCCGTGAATTCAACGTCAACGAAGTAATGAAGTGCCAGGCAACTGGAACTAAGGTGGTACCGCGTATACTATTTACGTCCTTAGATGATATTTTCATCTAGGGATTTTTTTATTCCATTTAAGGAGGAAGAAAAATGTTACCAACATTAGAAACCAATCGTTTAATCTTAAGAGCACCACGATCAACTGACTTACTTGCTTTTAATTTCTATGCGAAAAAACGTACCATTGGTCCAAATGCAGGATGGGCTCCACATGAAAGTATCAATGACACAAAGATGATTTTAGATCTCTTTATCACTGAGAAGAATGTCTGGACAATTACGATTAAGCCATATGATGTGATGGTTGGAAGTCTTGGTATGCATAATCGAACCTATGATTTTATTGATGGTGAAGGTGTCCATATTGGATTTGTTCTAGATGATACCTATTGGAATAAAGGATATATGACAGAAGCTGTTCAATGCGTTGTCGACTATATCTTTAAAGATTTAAACTTTGATTATATTATGATTGGTCATGCCGATTATAATATCGCGAGTCAAAGAGTGATTCAAAAATGTGGATTTCATTTTGTATATACAGAAGAAAAAGATAATTATAATAACACACAAAAGATTAATGTGCTCTATTATAAAATGACAAGGGAGGAATACTTAAATGACTAATAAAACCAACTTAAGCACAAAATATAGTTTTAAAGAAGTTGAACAAGGACGTTATGATTTTTGGCTTAAACATGACTTATTTAAAGCTGGTAAAAATCAAGATGCAAAACCCTACACGATTGTGATCCCACCACCAAATGTCACTGGTAAATTACATCTAGGACATGCCTGGGATACAACTCTACAAGATATTATTATCAGACGTAAAAGAATGCAAGGTTATGATGCACTATACTTACCAGGAATGGATCATGCAGGAATTGCAACTCAAGCGAAAATTGATGAAAGACTTAGAAAACAAGGTATTTCAAGATATGATTTAGGTCGTGAAAACTATCTTATTAAAGCATGGGAATGGAAGGCAGAATACGCTGGATTCATTAAGTCACAATGGGCTGCATTAGGATTATCTCTTGATTATTCTAAAGAGCGTTTTACACTTGATGAAAAGCTCAATGAAGCCGTTACTAAAGTATTCATTGATTTATATAACAAGGGTTGGATTTATCGTGGTTACCGAATTATTAACTGGGATTGTGAGGCAAAAACTGCCCTATCAAATATTGAAGTTGAATACGAAGAAACACAAGGAAAACTATACTACTTTAAATATCCGTTAGAAAACAATGAAGGCTTTTTAACGATTGCAACAACGAGACCTGAAACGATGTTTGCCGACCAAGCATTAATGGTTCATCCAGAAGATTCACGATATCAATCATTAATCGGTAAAAAAGTATTTATTCCTGGAACAGATATTTTAATTCCAGTTATTGCTGATAGTTATGTTGATCCTGAGTTTGGAACCGGGATTGTCAAAGTAACACCAGCTCATGACCCAAATGACTTTGAAGTAGCTAAGCGTCATAATCTTGCGATGCCACTTTGTATGAATGATGATGGTACAATGAATGAAATGGCACTTAAGTATCAAGGTCAAGATCGTTTTGAATGTCGTAAACAAGTCACATCTGATTTAGAAGAATTAGGTTTAGTTGAAAAGATTGAACCTTATATCCACTCCGTTGGATATTCAGAGCGTACAAAAGCAATGGTTGAACCAAGACTTTCGCTCCAATGGTTTGTAAGAATGCATGATTTAGCAGAACAAACACTTAATAACCATCAAGTCAATTTCGTGCCAGAACGTTTTATTAAGATTTTTGAAAACTGGATGAATAATATCCAAGACTGGACGATTTCTCGTCAGTTATGGTGGGGACACCGTATTCCTGCTTGGTATTATGAAGATCAAGTTAAGGTTCAAGTTGAATCACCAGGGCTTGAGTGGAAACAAGATGAAGATGTCCTAGATACTTGGTTTTCAAGTGCTTTATGGCCATTTTCAACCCTTGGTTGGCCGGATACTAATCATCCCGACTATAAGCGTTACTATCCAACGGATGTACTAGTCACTGGATATGATATTATTTTCTTCTGGGTTGCAAGAATGATGTTCCAAGGCATCGAATTTACTGGTCAAGATCCATTTAAAAATGTTTTGATCCACGGTTTAATTCGTGATAAGGATGGCAAGAAGATGAGTAAGTCTTCTGGTAATGGTGTTGATCCGATGGATGTAATTGATACTTATGGTATTGATGCTCTAAGATATTTCTTAACAACAAATAGTGCACCAGGTGCTGATACCAGATATGATACCGAAAAAGTTGAATCTGCTTGGAACTTTATTAATAAATTATGGAATATCACTAGATTTATCACTTTAAACATAACGGATTCAAGTCTTACCATTGATGAATCTAAGTTAACATTGTTTGATCAATACATTCTAACGAGATTATCTGAAGTCATCACTGAAGCAGATCATTTTTACGAACGCTTTGAGTTTGGTGAAGCATCACGGGTTTTATATAATTTTATCTGGGATGAATTCGCTAGTTGGTACTTAGAATTGTCAAAGATTTCATTAGCAGATACAAATCAAAACTCAAACACACAAGCTGTCTTACTTTATGTCCTAAAAGATGTATTAAAACTCATGCATCCATATATCCCGTTTGTTACTGAAAAGTTATTCTTAGAAATTTATGATGAATTATCTATTATGGTTTCATCATGGCCAGAAGTTAAGTATCAATTTAGTTCATCAATTGAGGATGCAAAAGAGATTTTTGATGTTATTACAAAGGTTAGAAACCTAAGAAATGAGTATAATGTTGCACCTTCTAAACCACTAGACATCACACTGGTTGTTAGTGATGCACGTTTAATTGATCTACTTAAAACCTATGAACCATATCTTATTAAGTTCTTAAATACCAAAGTATTAAATATAGAAATCAATCATACCAGTAAGGATGCAATATTACTCACAGGTACTCATATTAATATTGATGTTGAAAAGAGTGACTTAATCGATTTAGAAGCTGAAAAACAATCCTTATTAAAACAAAAGATGACACTTGAAAAAGAACTTGAAAGATCTCAAAGTTTATTAAATAATCCAAACTTCATTGCTAAAGCACCACTTGAAAAGAAACAAATCGAACAAGCGAAGTATGAAGATTATCAAAAACAATATGATGATATTGTAGAAAAACTAAAGGCACATGTTTAATACAGTTAATGAAGGCATCGCTTGGATCGAAAGTCAAATTAGATTTCGACCAAAAACGAGCCTTGATCCAATGAGAAAGGCATTTGTTTTAATGTCAATCTCACTTTCAAATACCAAAAAGATTCATGTTACTGGAACAAATGGGAAAGGTTCAGTGTGTATGTATTTAACCTCAATTCTCCTTCACCAGGGGTTAAAGGTTGGTACATATACCTCTCCTTATTTGGTCATGTTTAATGAACGAATTATGCTGAATGGACATCCAATTGATGATAATACTTTGCTTAATTACATCAATGAAGTCTATGAGTTATCTGTGTTATACCAAGAAACATATCAAGAAACCCTATCATTCTTTGAACTAATGACTTTGATGGCGATGAAGTATTTTCATGATAATCAAGTTGATGTCATGATTATGGAGGTTGGTATTGGTGGATTACTTGATGCGACTAACATTCTAAACTATGATGTATCCTTGATTACAAATGTTGGAATGGATCACATGAAACAACTAGGAAATACACTCGAATCAATTGCCGGTAATAAATTAGGTATCTTGAAATCTGGTAACCATCTCATTACGACCATCCAACCTGAATTACATGAACAAGTTAGAAAACATGCCAATCAAGTTGGTGCAACTTTTGACATTATTGATACAAATCAGATTAAAACATTATCAGAAATCCCCCACACAATTGAGTATCAACATGAAGCGTACCATCTATCCTTATTGGGACATTACCAAAAAGATAATGCAGTTTTAGCATTAAAAGCTGCTCAATATCTGTATCCTAATATGGATTTAAAAATGGTTAAAGAAGCGTTTGGTAAAACCAACCATCCAGGCCGCTTAGAGTATATCTCTAATCACATCATAATTGATGGTGCTCACAATACGCATGCCATTGATGCATTAATCGAATCCATCCAGACGACATTCAAAAAGTATCATATCCATGTTTTATTTGCATCTCTTGCAGATAAAGAACCAGAAACAATGATCAAGCGATTAAAGCCTTACGTGTCATCAATTGTGACAACTGCGTTTCCTGATCCTAGATATGTCAATCTTTCTACCCTTGGATTCACACATTTTAACGATCCAAAAGAAGCACTGATGTATATGATTGGCAATAAGGGTGACGATGATATTATACTTATAACAGGCAGTCTGCATTTCATTGGTTATATGAAAAAAGAAATCTTGCCGCAACTATGAGGACAAAATGTTAATTAATGATGCAATGATTTATGTTGAGAATAGAACTGTTAAGAACCCACGAGGTGTTGTAGTTATTACCCACGGGATTGCACTTCATACCATGTATTATTACCGGATCTCAGATGCTTTAAATGACGCAGGATATCAGGTTTATTTATATGATGTCAGAGGTCATGGTAAGTCACAAGGTAAACGTGGTGATATCAAGCATATCAATGTATTTATCGAGGATTTACACCAACTTATCTTAAAAATTAAAGAAACCACTTCACTTCCAATCTTTTTACTTGGACATTCAATGGGGGGGGTGATTACGAATTTATATGCGACCACATATGATAATCATGATGGGTCAATCATTTTATCGGCACCAAGTCAATCATCACAGCTAGGAATTTTAAATATACTACCGTATTCATTATTGAGTTGGGTTAAAATTAAAACCGATTTTAAAGATAGTCGGTTATCACACATACCATTTTCAAATGATGTTGATCCATATGCATTAAATCACTTTTCATTAAGATTAACTGGTAATTTGATGATTCGTGGCATTAGAATGGTCAATAAGCAAATCAAAAACTACTCAAAACCAGTCTTACTCTTACATGGTGGTAGTGATTCACTCGTACCAGCTTCGATGAGTGAAACACTCTATCAAATGATTCCTGCTAAAGATAAGACAATCAAGATCTATCCTGGAGGATATCATAACTTAAATGATGATATTGTGACCGATGAAGTCAATCATGACATCATTGAATGGTTAAACCAAAGAACTATATCAAATGAAAAATAAAGCGAACTATATATTCGCTTTATTTTTTTTAAACATATATTTATACCACTGATAGGCTAGATCAAAGATGGAAAATGCGAGAATCATCGCGATGATGACTTTTATCGCTATATCGACATAATTTAGGATATTATCAGCACTGGTTGTAAAGATATTTGCAACCTCTGCAATAAAGAGTGGTGATAAGAAATCAGGATGACTCAAGAAGAAGATTCCAACTATGATACTATAGAGCGTATTTAAGGTGTAGTAGATTAAGACTGATAAACTCTTCTTACCTACTTTTATGTAATAGACATAGTAGAAGAATGATAGAGCAAGACCAATGATTAGAAACCATTTAAAGGTGTCTATGAATCCAACCCCGAAGATTGGAGCAACCTTTGTTCCATTGACATAAATTCCAATCAAATCTTCATATCCGATAAACGCGATCGTAAAGAAGGTTGAGAACAATAAGGTAAAGAACATTTCAAAGAAAATTGTCCAGCGACCTTGATGTTTTTCATCACGTTTCGTTTCTGGTACATCCATGAGTTCCGATGTTTTCCAATTGTTCAGCCAAGTTTTAACTTTATCTTTAGCTTTTGGATGATTAAGTGACCAGAAAATTAGTGTAACAATAGCAAACCCCGATAATAAGAAGCTGGTTAAATTTTCAATCGTTGTTGTCATTGTTACACCAACCAACTCCCAAATGTCTATGATTGATGTATTAATGGTAAAGGCTTGAATGATTGAGACCATCGCAGCTAAACATCCAAAACCGATCATTGTCCATTTAAGAACCAATAAATAGTCTTGATAAAACATTGGTGAAACAACGTATTTTTCTTCATCTTGGTACTTTGCTGCAACATAAATTGGATTGCCAAGTTGATGCAGGACTGCATCGATTTCTGAATCGGTTGGTTTTTCAGACAACATATCATAAATATTTGATTCTAATTCCTTTTTAATTTCATCACGTTTTCCTTCTGGACAACGTCTGGTTACTGCATAAATATACTTTTCAATTGCTTTACTCATCACAAATTCTCCTCCTTAAATAAAACACTTAATTCCTTGGTTAGTTTAACCCATTCTTTTTTTAGTTCACTTAATGTATCTTTTCCTTTTTCACTTAGAACATAATACTTTCTTGGTCTTGATTCTGTTGTATCCCATTCAGAATCAAGCAATCCTTGTTCATCCAAACGTCTTAATAATGGATAGAGTGTTCCAGCTTCGATTGCAACCTTCTTAGTTTCTAGCTCGGATAACAAGCTGTATCCATATTGTTTATGTTCGAGTGCATCAAGGACAAAGAGCATTTGTGTTCCGCGTCTTAGTTCAATAATTAAATTATCTAGGACTTGATCATTCATTTTCTCATCACCTTTCGCCAATATTATACTGTATGACATACACTATTGTCAATAAAAATACATTGTAAAAATTATATATAAAAAAACATTTCTATGAAATGTTAAATTGAATATGATATGAAGAATCTTGGTAATGATAGAAAAAACGAATCAGGATTTAGATTCGTCTTTAGGTTTTTGATTGAGTTTTTGTTTGGAACCAATGCGACTTTCGGTACCGTTATATAGTCTAACAAAATTCTTACGATGCATGAAGATTACGAGAAGAACAAGTAGAGACATAACACTTAGGTTAATACTTTGTGAAGCAAAATCTTTCGTAGGATCAAGCCAAGTGTCTAAGAACATCCCTACCCCAACAAGGAAGGTCGCAACGACTGAGCCAATTGAAACATACTTGGTTGAAAATGCAACAATAAAGAAGATTGCAATTCCACTTAATCCAACAATAGGTGAGAGCGCCATTGCAGCACCAACACCGGTT
>JAEYXZ010000073.1 GCA_023431045.1 Bacillota bacterium
AAAAGATTAGCTTTACTTCTATTTTCCCAGCAACACTCTTTATGGCTGACAGGGAAAAGATGAAAGAAAGTATTAGAAGAATTAAGAATGAACTTGCGGAACAAGTTCATTACTTCCAAAGTAATAATTTACTCCTTGAAGCTCAAAGAATTGAAATGAGAACAAAATATGACATTGAAATGCTTGAGGAAGTTGGATTTACATCCGGTATTGAAAACTATTCAAGACATATCGCCCTTCGTGATGCTGGTGAGACACCAGCAACATTAATGGATTTCTTTGGTAATGATTATCTTTTAATTATTGATGAATCACACGTTACAATTCCACAAGTTAAGGGGATGTATTTTGGAGATCGATCGAGAAAAGAAAGTCTGGTTAACTATGGATTTAGATTACCTTCTGCTCTTGATAATAGACCATTAAAGTTTGATGAATTTGAACAAAGAACTGATAAAGTGATTTATTTATCTGCAACCCCTGGTCCATACGAACTTGATAAGTTTATCCCTGTGGTTGAACAGATCATTAGACCAACATATCTATTAGATCCAGAGATTGAAATTAGACCATCCATGGGTCAAATTGATGATTTATTCTTTGAAATAAAGAAACGAATTGAAAATAATGAAAGAACACTTGTAACAACACTAACGATTCGTATGAGTGAAGATTTAACAGCTCACTTCAAAGAATTAGGACTTAAAGTGGCATATCTCCACTCAGAGGTTAAATCGTTAGAAAGAGTTGCCATCCTTCGTGATTTAAGACTTGGTAAATATGATGTCTTGGTTGGTATTAATCTACTACGTGAAGGTCTCGATTTACCTGAAGTATCTTTGGTTGCTATTCTGGATGCCGACAAACAAGGATTCTTAAGAAGTGAACGATCACTCATTCAAACGATTGGACGTGCAGCTAGAAACCTTAATGGTAAGGTTATCATGTATGCTGATAAGATGTCTGATAGTATGAAGTTAGCGATTGATGAAACCAATCGTCGTCGTAAGATTCAATCTGATTTTAATATTAAATATGGCGTTGTACCAGTCTCTATTAAAAAAGATATTAGAGATAATATTTCACTTAAAGGTGAAATTATTAAAGAAGATGGAACGATAGAGAAACTAACTAAAAAGCAACTTGACAAAGAAATCCAAAGACTCGAAGTAATGATGAAACAAGCAGCTAAGGATCTAGACTTTGAAAAAGCAATGGAATTAAGAGACTTAATATTTGAACTAAAGGCAGGAAACTAAAAAATGGGTACAACATGGAATTTAAATGATTTATACTTAGGATTTGATGAGAAATATCAATCCGATTTACAAAAACTTGACAAATTAGTTAAAGATGAAATCAAGTTTTTGGAAGGTAATAAAAAAAGTGATTTAGAGTACATTGAAGGTTATTTGAAATTTGAAGAGGATATTACCGTCTTAGTTCGAACTTTAAGTTCTTTTGCAAGTCTGACAAGTTCAACCGATGTGACAAATATCGAAGCTCAAGGATATTTATCGAAAATATCTGCAATCATGCGACAACTCACGGCTCCAAGTGTTAAATTTAGTCGTTATATTGCGGATGTTAATTTAGATGTATTAGCGAAGAAGTCAGGAAAGATTAATCTATATTTAACGATTCTAGAAAGAGAACAAGAAGAAGCCAAACATATGTTAACTGAAAAGGAAGAAGTTTTATATTCTAAACTTTCAGAACTATCATCACGTTCTTGGGGGCAACTTCAAAGTCTTGCAACAGCAAATCTCATGATTGAAGTTGGTGGTAAAGAATTAACTCTCTCAGATGTTAGAAACCTAGCATATGATTATGATGCAAAAGTACGTAAAGAAGCTTACGAAAAAGAATTAAAAGCCTATGAAAGTGTGGATGATTTTGTTGCACTTGCACTAACCAATATCAAACGTGAAGTGAATATCATGATGGAACTTAGAGGTTACAGTTCAGCACTTGAAAAGACACTCATTCAATCCCATCTTAAAAAGGAAACCTTAGATGCAATGATTGGTGCAATGATGGATTATCGTGTCCACTTCCAAAGATACCTAAAAGCTAAAGCGAAGCATTTAGGTCACAAAAAGGGATTACCATTTTATGACCTATTTGCCCCAGTTGGAAAACTAGAAAAGACATATAGTTATGAAGAAGCTCAAAACTTGATTGTTGATGCATTCAATTCATATTCACCAAAACTGGGTGGATTTGCTAAAAAGGCATTTGATCAAGATTGGATTGATGTTTATCCTAAGAAAGGTAAACGTGGTGGAGCATTTTGTTCCAATCAACCACAAATCAATCAATCGAGAATCTTAACTAATTTCACAGGAAGCCTAGATAACGTTTCAACACTTGCTCATGAACTAGGTCATGGATATCATGGTGATGTGATTGCTACTAATAAACCACTACATTGGAGTTATCCAATGCCACTTGCAGAAACTGCAAGTATCTTCTGTGAAACAATCATGAGTAATTATCTGCAAGAGAAGTTTGAAAGTCCACAAGAAAAATTATCTGTTTTGGAACTAAGACTTCAAAGTGATACACAAGTCATTATCGATATCTTATCAAGATACTTATTCGAATCCAAAGTCATGGCATCAGCTTCAAGACCTATTTCAAAACATGAAATGAAGTCTTGGATGCTAGAAGCCCAAAAAGAAGCTTATGGAGATGGATTAGATCCAGATGTTTTACATCCATACATGTGGCTTGTTAAGGGACATTATTATAGTGCAGGACTTAACTTCTACAACTTCCCTTATGCATTTGGATTACTCTTTGGTAAAGGATTATATGCACAATACTTAAAGAATAAAGGCAAGTTTATTGGAAGTTACGATGATTTGTTAAGACTTACAACTAAAGAAGATGCAGAAGTAGTAGCAAGCACAATGAATATCGATATCACTCAAAAATCCTTCTGGATTGACTCACTTGAGATGATCAAACAAGATATTGATGAAGTTATCCACCTACTTGATGCATAACATAACATAAAATGTTATAATAATTTATACTATAAACCACTCTATGGGGGCAATTTATGATTGATGAACAAATTAAAGAACAAGAATCCGGAATCAGTTTTTCAGATATATTTAGAATACTTAGAATTAATTGGTTGTTGATTACCATCTTCGCATTTCTAGGTCTTATTTTTACTGCAGTATATTCTTTCGCATTCGTTCCAGAAAGATTCACCTCAAAATCAGAGATTATGATCATTTTCTATACACAAGGTTCAGAGGATTCTGATACCCCTACAATTGACCCATTATTAACTCAAAGATTGATGGATACAATGATCTCAATGATGAGATCACCTGCAATACTTGATGCGGTTATTGAATCAAATACAGTTGATATTCCTGAAGATGTAACAATGACACAAATAGATGAAGAACGTGGCATAACTGCAACGAATACGAACTTTATTGTAACAATCACGTATACTTCAACAGATGCAGATTTTGCTCAAGATATGGCAAATGCATTTGCAAATGTTATTCTCGCAAGACTTAATGATCGTTATCATGGTGATTTCGATAAGTTATCAGAAGCTACAGATCCCGAGAACGATTCACCCGATAAGATAGTATATACCATCGTTGGTGGACTTGTGGGGTTCATACTTGGTGTAAGTGTCGCATTCGTTTTAGCTTTAATCAATAATGCATATATGACAAAGGAACAATTGGAAATGGGAACTGGTATCACGGTCATTGGTGTTATTCCTGAATTTGAGATTAAGGAGAAAAAACAAAAATGAGAAGACGTAAAATTTTTCAAAAAGAACGTGTTGCACGATATGACTATCTCGTATCTAAAGAACAACCACTTTCATATGTTGCAGAAGCATTTCAAAAAGCACTAGTCAATATTGAATATGCAAACATTGATGGAAAGTATAAAGTGCTACAATTCACTTCTAGTTTAGCTGGTGCTGGAAAGACGACATTTATATCTAATATTGCATACCTTTTAGGCAAAAAAGGTAAAAAGGTAATTATTGTTGATTTAGATCTTAGAAAACCAAAGATTAACCGCATCCTGAATGCACCTAATGAAAAAGGTTTAACTGAATACTTAACAGGAAAAATAGAATATAAGGAACTAATTAAATATTCGAAGGAATTGAATACTAGTTTTATTGTTTCAGGTGAACGAACCACAGCAGTAGTTAACGTTCTAGAAGCAAATAAATTAAAAGATTTGATTATTAGACTACGTGAGGAATTTGATTATGTTATCTTAGATTCACCACCGGTTATAGCAGTATCCGACGCATTATACATTGCCAAACTTGCTGATACAGTAATATTTGTGGTAGCTCAAAATGAAGCAAAAAGAGCTGTTATAAATGAAGCAATCAATACCTTGAAACAAAATAAGGTTCATATTTTAGGAACTGTCTTTACACAAGTTGATACTAATGATACTGATGTATATTCATATTCATATGGTTATGGTTATGTTGCATCAAGAAATGATTATTTAGTAAAACCAAAGAATACGGATAAAGAATAGTTTTATTTGAGAGGTCATATGCAGAATTCATCTATAACTGTTGTTTGTCCTTTATATAATGGACGAAAATATGTTGAGTATTTAAACACGGAGATAAATAAACAAATTAATATTAACATTATAGATGTCCTTTATATTATAACTAAGACTAATGATGGTACAGAAGAATATCTCGAATCTATTGGTGCTAAATATAAGTCTATCGATAAAGATGATTTTTCATATTCACTAACTCGAGAACTTATATTAAAGGAATGGGTAACAACCGAAAAAGTCATAATGATTTCTCAAGATATCAAATTTGTCAATAACGAGGTTTTTTCTCATTTAGTGAAAGCAATTGATACCGAAGGTGTTGCTTATGCTTTTTCGAGACAAATTGCTGATAATAACAGTATTGAAAAATACATTCGTAAAAATAACTACCCAATGGAATCATATTGTATATCTTCAAATGACATACAACGTTTAGGTTTGAAAGCATTTTTTGCGTCTGATGTATGTTGTATCATTAATAGAGACGTTTTTATCAAACTTAATGGATATGATCAACAAAATATTCCTATGAATCAAGAAATGTATTACTCAAAAAAACTCCTTGAAAATGGATATAAAATCATGTATTGCGCTGATTCAAAAATTATCCATTATCACAATTACACACTTAAGGAATTAGATAAGCGATATTTCTTAGTTGGACAATTTTTCGCACAATACCCTGAGTTCAAAAAATACAAAGCAGAATCCACTGGTCTAAAACTTGCTTTTAAAGTTTTCTTTTCGGCTTTATTTGATTTTAATCTACCAGTTGTTTTTCGTGCATTTCCAGATATGTTAACTAGGTATATGGCAAAACGAAGAGGAGAAAAATCAATTAATGAAAAACAATAATAATCAGATTATTTATGACATTCTCCAATCTTCGAAGAGTTATGGATCTATTGATGAAATTCTAAAGTGGATTAAACATAAAAATGAATCATTAAAAGTGAATATAGAAAGACATTCAATTAATAATCAAAAACAATGGTTTATTGATGATAACGGTGTTATCAGAAACCAAAACAATTCATTTTTCTCTATTCTAGGAATTCATTATCATAATGAAGGTAAAACAATTGAACATCCCATCATCATTCAAGATGAAATTGGTTATCTAGGAATTATTTGTAAGCATATTGACGGTATACTTCATTTTTTAATGCAAGCGAAGATTGAACCAGGAAATCTAAATAAAATTCAAATTTCACCAACAATTCAAGCGACTAAGAGTAATTTTACACAGAAACATGGTGGGAAAAGACCTCTGTATTATGAATATTTCGCAAATGCCAAAGAACACCAAATTATTGTGGATCAACTTCAATCTGAACAATCATCGAGATTTTTAGGTAAAAGAAACCGCAATATTATTATTTATGTAGAGAAAGAAGTCGAAGTCTATGAGAACCACATGTGGATGACTATGTATCAGATAAAGCAACTTATGAAACACGATAATTTGGTTAACATGGATACTCGAACGGTACTATCCTGTATTCCTTATTATAGTTACGATGAAAATTATTTAAACGTTAAAGATATGTTTAGTGATCAATCAATGTACCAATCTATGTTCCAAGGTAATGATGTAAATTTGATTCCTCAAATCTATCATTCAATTAATAATTATAAAATGTTTAATAAACAAAATTATGAGTTAGTTCCTATTACATCACTTAGAAACTGGACAATAACAGACTATGAGATCAGAAGTAATGAGGAATTTGATTTCAAGATAATATTTTGTGATATATCAATTGAAAAACGTGAAGTCGTACATTGGTTTCAACCTTTATTAGCTGCTAATGGTAAAGCATTATTTGGATTATACACTTCAGTCATCGATGGAATAAGAAAATTCTTGGTGCACATTAAACCTGAAATTGGTAGTTTTGACTCAATCGAGATAGGACCGACGGTTCAACTTGAATCATCTGCAATTAATTCGAGCAATAATAGTATTGATCAAACATTCATCATTCAATGGAATGCACAAAAAAACGTTTTACATGATGTTCTATTATCAGAAGAAGGTGGAAGATTCTATCATGAAGAAAATTTCAATGTCATTTTAGATATCGATGCTAATTCATTAGAAATTGATGATGATAAATATTTTTGGGTATCCTATCAAACACTTAATCAGTTAATTCAAGTTAATAATTGTGTCAATATACAATTAAGAAACTTATTATCGTTATTGGAGATATAAATATGAAAACAGTTAGAATTGGTATTTTGGGACCATCAGAAATTGCATTTAGAAGATTTATGCCCTCCATACAAAAAGATCATCGTTTTGAGTATGTTGGTTTAGCTGTAGCGAATGAACTTGAGTGGTTTGGGAATATAGTAGTTGAGAGAAATCTTAGTATTCTTGATACTGAATATCAGAAAGCCCTTAAATTTAAAGAATTATATGGAGGTAAAGTTTTTTCTTCCTATGAAGAAATGCTAAATAGTGATATTGATGCAGTTTATATCCCATTACCACCTGCACTTCATTTTCATTGGGCTAAAAAGGCACTAAATTCCAATAAGCATGTTTTTGTTGAAAAACCATCGACAGATAAATTTGTATTGACGAATGAACTTATTGAGTTAGCAAGAAATAAAGAACTTGCCCTGCATGAAAACTATATGTTTATCTATCACTCACAATTAGAAAAAATTATAGATATGATGAAATCAGATAGTTTTGGAAAAGTTCGTTTATACAGAATCGCATTTGGTTTTCCATTTAGAGGAAAGAATGATTTTAGATACCACAAGGCATTAGGTGGTGGAGCATTACTCGATTGCGGTGGGTACACG
>JAEYXZ010000111.1 GCA_023431045.1 Bacillota bacterium
AAATCAATCAACATTAGATACACGTACAGAAGGCGATTATACAATCGCATTACAAGTCTCAGATGTTTGGGGCAACGTCACCGTTGAAACCTTCATCTTCAGAGTAATTAAGTAAGGAGGACATCAAAATGAGAAAAATATTTCTAACTTTAGTTTTATTACTAGGTATCGTCCTACTAGCTGCATGTACTCCAGAAGTTACTGAAGACGATAAATTTACAGTAACATTTAATTCAGCAGGTGGTACTGCTGTTGCTTCTCAAGAAGTTGAAGATGGCGACACAGCAACTGAACCTACTGATCCAACTCGTACTGGTTATATTTTCCAACACTGGTATGTAACCAACGAAAATGTTCCATTTAACTTCACAACTCCAATTGTTGCTGATATCACTTTAACAGCTTATTGGACTCAACAATCAGTGACTAATAATGGTAACGTTACAGACTTCTCTGATTTATTCGTTCCTAAATCAACAATTCGTGTTTGGATTGACGACCAAGCTGGCGAATATATGGGAGAAATTATTGCTGCATTTAATGAAATTTATCCAAATATCGTTGTTGAACATCAACATATGGGTACAGTCGATGCTCGTGAAAGATTAAAGACATTCGGTCCATCAGGTAATGGTGCTGACGTCTTCCAATTCCCACATGACCATTTAGCTCAAGCAATTCTTGAAGATTTAGTTTATGCACTTCCAACTGACGTTGCTGCAAGCATTGCAGAACGTGCTCACCCACTAGGTCTTGATATCGCAACACTTTGGTATGATGAACAAGCTAAGAGTTTTGATCCAGCATCTCCAAATGCTCAAGAAAAACTATTTGCTGTTCCAATGTCACTAGAATCAGTTGGTCTTTACTATAATAAAGATTTAGTATCAACTCCAGCTGCTACTTATGAAGAACTTCTTGAAGAAGCCGCTCTTTGGTTAGATGAAATCGCAATTGGCGAAACAGTTTTAACGAATGCAGATAAGAGTTACTACTATTATGGTACCTCTTCACACTGGGCAGATTCATACTTCATGCAACACATTTACTCAGCATTCGATTTCACACCATTTGGTGAAACTCTCGATGATCCATCCGAAGTTGGATTTGCAACTTTAGGTGCTGCTAATGGCGCACTTGAATGGATTAGAGATGAACTTAAACCAATGGTAACTGGTTCTGGTACTCATAACTCAGTTACTGGTGGAGCTAACTTTGAAGGCGGTAAGATTCCTTACGTCTTAGCTGGTCCATGGAACAACGAAGCATATAAGAATGCTGGATTGAATTATGGTATCGCTCCACTTCCAACCATCAATGGTAAAGCAACTTCTACATTTGCTGGTGCTCAAATGGCTGCAGTTTACAAGTATTCTAAGAATACTGCTGATGCAATTAAGTTTGTTAAATTCTTAGCTTCTGACGAAGCAATGGAAATTCAATATAGATTAAAGGCTAAATTACCTGCACTTCAATCAGAATTACTCTATGATGTTGCTGGTGTTATGGATGATCCTCTAATGGTTGCAATGTCTGAACAATTAGAAACATCAGTTCCAATGCCTACTATCCCAGAAGTTACTTATTACTGGGGTCCAGGAGAAACTATGCTTCAACAAGTATGGAACAATGCAATAGCTCCTGCTACTGCTGCGACTACTGCTGAAGAAAGTTATCAATCACTAAAAGCCGGTGCTTCATAAAAGACTCCTGCTTAAACAACTTTAGATTTTAAATCAGTGAAGGCGGCAAGCAGTTTTGTTTGTCGCCCTCATTTGATATATTACGAAATAAAAAGGAGTGTCGAGTTATGAAATTTTTAACCGCGCTAAAAACAATTGCTTCCGCTATTGTATGGGGTCTTGGACAACTATTCAATAGACAATATTTAAAGTCCCTATTCTTTTTTGTTATCTTTGCTGGATTCATTATGATTGAAATCTCAACATCTAAATATTTTGTTGATGATGCTCATCCGAATCAAGTTGCACTAGATAAAGTTGCAGGAGAAAGTATTAAAGATTGGCATCAAACATCATTTTTAGCCAGATATGATGCATATGTTGCTAATGGTACGATTCTAGATACTTCTGATGATCGACCAATTGTCGAGTTTGAAGAATATCTTGCATCCATTAATGTCAATCGAGGTACTGATGGACAATACTTCTCAAGTTATGAAGGTAACGGTAGATGGACCAATCCATCCTCAGTCAATTTCACTGAAGATAAATTCATTGAATATTTCGCGATGGATCTAGCAGCTGCAAGTTATACCAGATATACTCAAGTTACAACAGCTCAAAACCCAACCGTCATTCTCGATGAAGATTTCGATCTTTTAACCGCAACTCATTTTATTACCAAGGAAAATTTATTTGTCGATGTGACAAATGACCCTAGTTTTGACAGTGAAACAGCAATCCCTGAAGACCCATCAACTTGGGTGTTTTATCGTGAAATAAATACACTTGTCAATGGTAATAACATAAAAGAATACGTTGAAACATATCCTTTATTCCGTCTTCCTAGTGATGTGACACCAAATCGCTTATCATCCAGCGATGTTGCAGCATTGGTTGAAAACGGAAATTGGAAGACTTTTAATAAAAACGGAGCTATCTTCCGTGCTTCAGGTGTACATTATGTTGGTGTTTCTTTTAATAGTACAAACCCAAATCCAAATCGTTACTTATTACTATCGACTACTAATCTCTCATTACGAATTAAAGTTGAAAGTGGTGCAAACTCATTTAATCCACTTGAAAGACCTTTAATTATCGGTCCACTTTATGAACAAAATGGTGTCTTATTCGAAAAGTATCAAGCTGGATTACTATTTAATGGTAATCGTCTTCAGTATAATCAAACCACTTTTTCTAATATCTTTAGAGAAACAATGGCTCAAACTTATACCATAACACCAAATCTAATTTCGAGTTCTTCTTTCATTAAGCTCATGTTAAGAGTTTGGTTCGATTTAAATCCTGATGTAAGAGATCAATTCTATAATGATTATAATAATTTCTTCTTCGATGAAGCAGGATTATTTGTAAAAGGTTACTGGGAAGTTATCACATTAGGTCAAGCTAAAAAACTTGAAATGTATGATCATCTATCACTCGTTAACGCAATGATTGGTCGTGCAGGTGAATCAGCAAACTCTAATATTCGTTCACACTTATCCTATGATGGTGCGATTGTTGTTATGGGACACGTCTCAACACAACTCCTATTAGAAGGTTTAATTGCAGTTATTCTATCTCTCTTCTTCTTTATTGCCGGTATCTGGAATGTTATTGATGCATTCAAAGTCGCTGAGTATAAGCGAAATGAACTAAAGAGACTTGGTTGGATTATCAAACCAGTGCCAGTTTATGAACTAATTATTCTTGATATACTGACACTTGGTTTATTTAGAATTATATGGAATTATTTCGGTGTTAGAGCAATCAAACATGTGACAAAGGATGATTCAATTCAAATCTGGAAAGAGTTCTTCTTAATGCTCATTCCATTTTATGGAGCGACTCGCTTATCAAATTTAGCTCGTAAACTCGAACAGTTTAGTCACGTTGAAGATCAAAAGTTATCAAAGACAACCTTAATAACAACTTTATTCCTAGTTTCAGGTATTGTTGCTAATTGCATGATTCAACATCATTTAAATAAGTATCTAACAAAAGCAAAACCAGCTAAACAAATTAAGATGACTTCAATGACAAAACTTGCTTTCTTAATTATCATAACTGGTGGAATTTACATTTACGTATGGCTTTATAAAGCAATGCGTGATGTTAAAGTACTTACTAAAGATGATCAAACCAAGATTTGGTTACAGATGTTGTTATCAATTCTAATCCCATTCTATTCGATTTATTCAATCATCAAACTCGAAAATATTCTTTATAAGTATCGCTTAAAAGAACATCCAGAAGCTGAACCAAATAACTTCACACCATTGATGATTGGTTTATTCGTATTAACTGTTTTCTTTGCTGGACTACTTGTCTTTATTAATAACTTCAGTATGGATGTTGCATTCCTAATGAGAGCATCACTCGGTGTCACACTAGCTCTCTTACTTGGTGTTACAATTTATAACTTGATTGCATCCATCAAACTCGCTAAAGCAAATAAATATCCATTTAGTACAGTGAAAGAAATTCTCCTTCACTTCATTCCATTCTATGCACTCATGTATCTTGCAAAAATTCATAAACTATCGAGTGATACAAAACCATTATCACTTGATCAAGTATCTAAACGTGCATCCTGGATGTATTTGGTATCATATTTTGTCTTAGGTGTTGTCCTCTTTGGATTAGCCGCATCACTTGAATTTATTTCGATTGATCCAGCCAATACATCAACCGGTCAATCAATCATCATATATTCAGTCATGAGTATCATTGGATTTATGTATGCAATTGGTATGTTTGGAGTCTTACAAGAACAACTCAATGTTGAAATTTCAAGACTTGAACGTGATAAAGATCCATTACTAATCTTAGTTCCAGAACTAGTTGATCCAAACGCGGAAGAACATACCAGAATTAAACCTGAATCATTATCTGGTGGTCGTTACTTCAAACACATCTGGGATACTGGTTTTGAATACATAGTTTTAATGCCAGCGTTATTCGTCTTAGGTTTTATCTCTATCATGCCGATTGCTTTCGGGTTTGTCATCGCATTTACATCGATTTCAGGTTCTGAATCAATGATTGATACATTTAATTGGGTCGCACTCGAAAACTTTGTTGCCATCTTTAACTTCGACTCAGTATTAGGTCGTTCCTTTGGTGTTGCTTTCTGGAGAGTTCTCTCTTGGACCGTTGTTTGGGCAATTTTCTCAACCTTCACGGTATTCTTTGGTGGTTTCTTCCAGGCATTAATCATTAACAGTGAATCAATCGTCTTTAGAAAGTTGTGGCGTACTATCTTAATCTTACCTTGGGCAATACCAGCACTTCTTTCTCAAATGGTGTTCTCAGTTATCTTTAATGAAAATGGTTTAGTAAACCAAATTCTACAAACCGTAGGTATGTATGATTTATTCATCGATTGGGGTATATTAGGTATACCATATAGTGAAGCAACCGGACTAGCACAATTCTTCTGGATGGGTGATGGAAATATTGGTTGGTTCTCGAATACATTTAACCCTAATTTCGTTAGAGCATCCTTAATTGTTGTTAATATTTGGTTAGGATTCCCATACTTTATGGCCTTAATGACTGGTATTATGACAGCAATCGATAAATCGCTTTACGAAGCTGCTGATATCGATGGAGCAAGTGGATTCCAAAAACTAATGAAGATTACGATGCCACTTGTGCTGTATTCAACCGCACCAATATTAATTATGACGTTCTCAGGGAACTTCAACAACTTCGGGGTCATCTACTTTATTACCGGTGGTGGACCAAATGATAATGTTGCATCACTTGGATTTGCCGGAGATACAGATATCTTAATATCGTGGATGTATAAACTAACAACCGATTATGCAATCTATAACATGGCCTCTGTCTTCTCGGTCTTAATATTCTTGTTTGTCGGATCTGTCACGGCTTGGAACTTATCCAGAACCCGTGCGTTCCAGGAGGATTAAACGATGACAATTACCATTAACATTCTTAGTTTGATTATTATCCTTTTAATCGCGGTTAACTACGAAACAATGTATGATGTCGCTAAGAAAAAAGGATACGAATTTAATACAAAAGTTAGACTCATTTGTTTGATTCCTATTTATTCTTGGAAGTATGTTAAAGAATTACCACTACTTAAATCTCATATTACCGAAGAAGAAATTAGTTATCTATATACACCTAAGATGATCATCATGAGATTTATTGTTACAGCACTCATCATGTTAGTTCTCGTTGGATTCATTGTTGCTTTCTTTATTACTGGTTATCTATCATTAAACAATGTTAATATGAGTAATATCGTTACATTAATCCTCATGCTCGTGATTGGACTCTTGGTTCAAGGACTTGTCGTTGAGTTTGCTAATAAAAAAGGTTATGAAGGTATTATTCCTGGTATCATTGGAATTCTACCTCTTGTAATCATGGCACTAATCAATCTTTTCCTTGGATTACCTAAATTAGGTTTTATTGCAGCATCCTCTATCAATATTGTCTCATTCTTCATTCTTGGTGCATTATGTATGGTTTACTATACGAAAGCTAAAAAGAAGAGAAACATTTCACAACGTGCACTCGTTGCAACATTCTCACCTAAAAATATTTTAGGTAAACTCTTAATTTATACTGAGATATCTTTACTAGCGATAGTCGTCGTCATTCCAGTAATTTATATCTTCGGTATGGCGTTTGCCAACGTTCAAACCGCGATTCCTAACCAAATTTGGCCAGATAATCCAAAATGGGATGCGTTTATCTACTTATTTAATTCCGAAGAATCTAAATTTACCACTTGGTATATGAATACCTTGTCAATCGCACTCATCAACATGATTGCTGGTACACTCATTATCACTGGTGCTTCTTATGTCTTTGCGAGATTCTCATTTAAAGGTAAAAAAGCTGGACTCTTAACCATTCTTGTCTTACAAGCATTCCCATCATTCATGGGTTTACTTGCAATGTATGTTCTATTCTGGAGATTTGGATTACTTGGACAACCATTATGGCTATCAGTCTTATATATTGGTGGATCGATTCCAGGTAACCTTTGGTTAATTAAGGGATTCTTAACGCAGATTCCAAAAGATCTCGATGAATCAGCGATGATTGATGGTGCATCAAAACTTCAAACATTTATCTACATCATATTACCTCTAGCAATTCCAATTCTAACCTTCGTTGCAGTATCAATGTTTATGGGTCCATGGATGGATTATATGCTTCCTGGTTATTTATTAAATTTCCTACCAGAAGGTGCGCCGGTTGGTTATGATGTACAAAATCAATGGACATTGGCGGTTGGTATCTTTAACTTCATCAATGACCAAAACAGTTTAAATTACTCTGCGTTTGCTGCAGCAGCACTGATTGTTGGGTTACCAATTGCACTCATTTATATGGTCTTCCAAAGATACCTCATTGAAGGTATTATGGCAGGAGCTACGAAAGGATAATTATGGCAAAACATACTCCGATTACATTAAGAAATCAAACCATTTATCAAGTCTTTGTAAGACAACATTCTGCGACTCATGACTTTAAGGGCTTAGAAAAAGATCTAGACCGGATTCAAGGTCTAGGTATTGATGTGGTTTACTTATTACCAATTCATCCAATTGGTTTAAAGGATCGAAAAGGTGAAGTTGGTTCTCCATATGCGGTTTATGACTACTATGCCATTGCAAAAGAAAATGGTACTTTAGAAGAGTTTAAACATCTGATTTCTGAGGTACATAAGCGTGGTATGAAATTGATGATTGATATTGTCTTTAATCATACTTCAAGAGATTCCATCCTAACTCAACAACATCCAGAATGGTTCTATCACAAACCCGATGGTAGCTTTGCTAACCGAGTGGGTGATTGGAGCGATATTACTGACTTTGATATGTCAAATAAAGACGTTTGGGCATACCTGATTGATGTTTTAAAGTATTGGGCTCAATATGTTGATGGATTCAGATGTGATGTTGCACCACTCTTACCAATTGATTTCTGGATTGAAGCGAGAAAAGCACTCGATGCAGTTCGACCAGATTTAATCTGGTTAACTGAATCTGTAGAATATGGATTTATCAAGTACTTAAGAGATATTGGATATGATGCATCTTCTGATTCAATGATGTATGAAGCATTTGATATTGCTTATGATTATGATATCTTCTCCTACATGGATGGTTATCTAAAAGGTAAGAACACGCTTGAACGTTGGTTGTATGAATTATGGCGTCAAGAAGTGGTTTATCCAAAGAACTATGTCAAATTAAGAGCATTTGAAAATCATGATCAGGAACGCATTGCCCATAAAGTAAATAATCCTGAAAAATTACTTCAAATGACGGCACTTCAGTTCTTCTTAAAAGGTACTCCAATGATTTATGCAGGTCAAGAACATCAAGTATCACATCGACCTGATTTATTCGAATATGATTTAGTTCCATGGAATCAAAAGTTATCCATCGAACCTTTCTTAAGACGTTTAATTCATATTAAAAAGGATCGTATCTTTAGTGAAGGTCGTTATGAATTTGTTGAAACCAAAGATATTGCAATCTTAAAATATAGTTTAAATGATGAATCACTCTTTGGTATCTTTAATTTGAATGGTATCAGTGAAACAACTGTTCCATTTGAAGATGGTGAATATAAAAACTTATTATCAAATGAAATATACACAGTTAAAAAAGGTATTCTAAAACTTAAGAAAGAACCAATTTATATTTATATAAAGAAATAGAACTCGCGAGAGTTCTATTTTTTAAATATCATGTATGTATAAGGCTTTAATTCAATCGTATCTTGAAGATTATATGGTTTATTTTCGATTAAATCAATTTGATTTCCATTGAATTCTAATGGAATTTTAATTAGATTCTTTTGACTTGAATAATTGATTAAGACGAGCATTTTCTGTTTATCATTTTGTTTAATTA
>JAEYXZ010000069.1 GCA_023431045.1 Bacillota bacterium
ATTATACTCTATGCAAAATATGAGCCAATTCAAGTCATCGTTCAATATGAAGTTACCTATTTCCCGAACAAGGACTTAACAAGTTCCTTGATGGTTGATGCAAATTCTAAATTAACCCAACCGATATCACAATCAGAAACCCATGTGATTGTTGGTTTCTATAAAGACATCAATTTTACACAGACTTGGGATTTTGACACAGATATTGTTACAAATGACATCATTATTTACGTCCAATGGGCAGTTAAGGAACCGCCAATTGAAACACATGTAGTCACATTTGATAGTGCTGGTGGGAATGAAATCGAACCGGTTATTGTTAATGATCAATCGTATGTTTTAGCTCCTAATACCCCTACTAAAGATGGTTATTTCTTTGTTGGATGGTACTTAGATAATCACTTATTTGACTTTAATACAAAAATTACATCAGATATCACATTGGTTGCGCATTATATCCTAGATGACGAACCAACAAACACTTTAACAAGTGGCGCATATCCTGAGTCATTATGGGCAACATTTGAAGATAATAATCCAGATACATCACAAGTTTTCTATAAGGAAAGTGTGAGTGAAACTTGGCTTGAAGTAGATAGTGAACTTATTAGATTAAGTTCAACTCCAGGTCTAAGCCGTTTTGATGTTGTTGGACTAAAAGCGGGCTATTATGACTTACGAGTCATTCATTCAAATAATGATATTTCAGGTGCTTATGGTATCGAAGTTAAACCTCATGATCGAAGTGGTTATGCTCACTTTAATTATAGTGAAGGTATTGGTGGATACTTGGATGATGGTACCTTAAAACCAAATGCATATGTTGTTTATGTGACCGAAGAAAATAAAAATACGATTACCATTCCTGGTATTGATCAGATTGGTTTAGGTTGGATTTTAAACAACAATCAATATAGTCAATCCTTACCAAACCAAGTCTCTAAAATTAATTTTCCACTGGTCTTTAGATTTATCGGAACAGTAACAGTTCCAACAGGAGCAACCGCTTATAACTCAACTGTAAATGGTGGTTCAGTAGGTGATAATGGTAACATGCTTCGAATTAAAGATGCGAAACATATTACCATTGAAGGCATTGGTGAAGATGCCGTTATTGATGGTTGGGGTATTCACTTTATGGCTTCAACCTCAGGTCGAGGTATTGGTTTTGAAGCAAGAAACTTAACATTTATTAATTATCCAGAAGACGCGATCGGACTTGAAGGTGTTCAATCAGGAACAACGCTCACTGCACCAGTTGAACGCGGATGGCTTCATCACTTAACGTTTTATCCTGGTTACTCAGCAAATCCAGCTGAAAGTGATAAGGCATTTGGTGATGGTTCCGCTGATTTTAAACGTGGTCAATATTTAACTATTTCATACACACAGTTTATTGGTGCTCATAAGACCAATCTCGTTGGATCAAGTGATACATCTCTGCAATATCATATCACGATGCATCATAACTTATGGCGCAATAATGCATCACGAATTCCACTTGCAAGACAAGCAAATATTCATATGTATAATAACGTCTTTGAAACAACTGATGATAATCAAAATGAAGCAAGTTATGCTCAAAATACTAGAGCTAATGCCTATATCTTTAGTGAAGCTAATTACTTCTATGGCACTAAAAACCCATCACGAGTTGATGGTGGTGCGATTAAATCATTTGGTGATATCAAGTATTCAACGTATGAAGCAGATGGTGCAATTGTTGTTGATCAAAGAGATACTTTAGTTAGTTCCGGAAACCAATTTGAAAACTTTGATACAAATCCAAGCGTATTCTATTATGATTCCATCAACAAAGCATCAGATGTCATGCATCTAACCGATGCAGTGACAGCCCGTGCTGAGGTTGAGGTTTATTCAGGGACTTACAAAGTATACACAACACCTGATATCAATCAACATAAGGTTACCAATATAACACCGACTATTATCTCAGATGATGTTAATGTTCCTGATAGTAAAATCGAAAAAGGTATCCCACTTGCAGTCTTTACTATCAATTCAAATGCACTTCTTACCTTAACTGCTGGAGTGGCTAGTTATGCGCCAGTGTTAGTATCAATTTATGGTGAGGTCTTATTAAAAGGAACTGGTCAAATACTATTAGAACCAGGAACTTACGTGATTGAATCAGAACAAGCTCATGGTGCATCAAAAGGTGTATCACAAGCCAAAGAATCAAGGGCTGCATATTCGATTGAAATTGATAGTGAAGCATCCAGTGATGCAAGAATTCAACTCTATCAAGATAGTTTAGACTTATTACCTGAAAATATACTATACACACAAGAAAATCGTGTGCTAATTGAAAACGCAAGAGCAGCTTATAATGGGTTAACCTCAAATGAGAAACTTATTGTTGATGAAACACCACTGATTGAAGCAGAAGCAGCGTACGTAGAAGCTGGTGCAAGTAGCGTTAAAACAACCATCAACAATCTCGTTATAGATGAATTAAACACAGAAGATTTAGACATGATCTTAGCACTTTATGAAGAATATCAATTTTTCATGAGTCTTGATACAAGTCTATTTACTGAAGCAGAAACTGATAAAATGAATGCCGCTTGGAGTTTTTATTTAAGTGAAAATGCACCAACGGTTTCACACAACTTCGAAGTCGACTTATATTCGAGCTCATTCTTCACGATTGCGACAAATTCTATTAGTAGCACCAAATATGGTTCGGCAATATATCAAGGCATAACATACACTCACGGTTATAAGATGGATTCCAGTGGTTCTGTAACATTTACCGTTGAGACATCAATCACCTTGATCGTTGTTGTTGGTCCTACTGGATCTAGTAATACAATTAATGTTTGTGGTACAGTTTATCAAGTGAATGGTCCTACCATTATTGAACACGTGATAACGACACCTGGACAATATTCAATCGCTAAGGCATCAGGTGAAACCGGAATCTTTTATATGGAAGTTAAATCAGCATAAAGCGACAGTCCATTTGGGCTTCGCTTTTTATATTATAAATATAGGCATATTGCATATATGGAAATATAGTGCAATTGAATATAATTAGAATTAGATAAAACGCTTACAAAAAGCGTGATTTATAACGAAAGGGGTTATTAAATATATGAGAATAAGCGTAAAACACTTACTGTCGTTTATCTTCTGTCTCTTTTACACATGTCCGAGCCCACGAGACCG
>JAEYXZ010000115.1 GCA_023431045.1 Bacillota bacterium
CTTCTAGGCGTAACGTCAAAAGGGACTTCTGAGCTTTACTTCGTAAACCCTGAACAAATTGAAGGGGATGGTACAAATACGTACCGGATAAACTCATCAAACTTTGTTCTAAAAGGGATGCCATTTATTGATGTTCAAGAACATGATTTAAATTAAATCTAAACATTGTCGATTGAATGAATACATAAAATCCAGTTATTTCATAAATATATAATATTTACTTGACAAATGGTATCAATTCATATAAAATATGTCGTGCGTTGTACCACATAGAAAAGGTTTTAAATGTCTAATGACTACCTTAATAGTGAGTCTTCAATAAAAAAATAAGGAGGGAACATACATGTTTGCAATTATTTCCACAGGTGGAAAACAATTAAAGGTGACTGAAGGCCAAGAAATCTACGTTGAAAAACTAGAAGTCGAAGCTGATCAAGTGGTAGAATTCTTAGAAGTTCTAGCAACTGATACAAAAGTTGGTCAACCATATATTGAAGGTGCTAAAGTCGTTGCTCGTGTCATCAAACAAGGAAAACAAAAGAAGATTATTGTTTTCAAGTACAAGAGACGTAAAAACGAACGTAAGAAACAAGGACATAGACAACCTTACACCAAATTAGTCGTTGAAAAAATTATCGTTTAAGAAATGATTAAGTACACATTTAAACGTGAACAAGGTTTCATCAAGAAAATCACTGTTAAGGGTCATGCACTCTTTGGTGAATATGGCAGCGACATTGTTTGTGCAAGTGTCTCAACCGCATTGATTGTAACTGCGAATGCGCTTGAAACATTAGGTTATAAAGAACAATTTTATGCTAAAGTTGAAGCCGGTAACTTCGAACTTGAAGTTTACCAAACGGATAGCGTCATTGAAGGATTGCTATCAAATCTATATTACACATTAAATGAGCTTGAAGCTCAATATCAGTCTTACATTAAAAATCAGAAGGAGGGATAACGATGTTAAAGTTAAATATTCAGTTATTCGCATCTAAAAAAGGGGTAGGGTCAACTCGAAATGGCCGCGACTCCCAATCAAAACGTTTAGGAGCAAAATTATCTGACGGACAGTACGCATCAGCTGGATCGATTATATATCGTCAAAGAGGAACTAAAGTTCATCCAGGTGAAAATGTCGGACGTGGTGGGGATGATACGCTATTCGCTAAAATTTCCGGTGTTGTGAAGTACGAACGTAAAGGAAAAACACGTACACAGGTCTCAGTTTACGAAGGGTAATTGCAATTACCCTTTTTTTTCGAAGTTTAGGAGGTAACTATGAATGGTTTTATTGATGAAGTAACCGTAGAAGTCGCTGCCGGTCGTGGTGGGGATGGTAAGGTTGCTTTTAGAAGAGAAAAATATATTGAACTTGGTGGACCATACGGTGGAAACGGTGGTCATGGTGGTTCAATTTATTTTGTTGGTGATGAAGGTAAAAATACACTCATAGACCTTACTTTTATGCGTCATATTAAAGGTAAAGCTGGAGCCAGAGGAGAAATTAAAGGGATGCACGGCGCTAACGCAGAGCATACCTATATTCGTGTTCCACTGGGTACCATTATTTATCATGAAGAAGGTTTAAAAATTGGTGAAATACTAACTCATGGACAAGAGTTATTGATTGCGAAAGGTGGCCGTGGAGGACGCGGAAACATCGCATTTGCAACGAATCGAAACCAAGCACCGGATTTTGCTGAAAAAGGTGAAATGGGTGAGAAATTTAAGATTAAAATTGAACTTCAAGTGTTAGCGGATGTTGGATTATTAGGTTATCCATCAGTTGGTAAATCAACTTTGATTTCTGCAATTTCTAATGCGAAAGCTAAAATTGCTGAATACCACTTCACAACCTTATCACCGCAACTTGGTATGGTTAGAGTTGATGATGAATCATTTGTTGTTGCTGACTTACCGGGATTAATCGAAAATGCACATTTAGGTGTAGGATTGGGTATTCAATTTCTAAAGCACGTTGAACGCTGTCGCGTACTACTCCATGTTGTTTCAATGACATCAGATGATCCCTATCAGGATTATGTCAATATCAATAAAGAGTTAGTCTTATATGATGAAGATTTAAAGCATCGTACACAAATTGTTGTTGCTAATAAAATGGATATGCCTGGTGCTGAAGATAAGTTAAAGGCATTTAAAAAGAAAGTCAAAAAAGTAACGATTGTACCAATCTCAGCAATGAATCATCAAAACTTAAATGAGTTAAAATACGAAATTGTGAAAGTTCTTAAAACAATCCCTAAATTGACTGCAAGTGAAGATGAGAAGCTATATACCTATAGTGAGAAGAAAGAATCCAATTTTATCATTAAAAAGGGTGATGATGGTGTCTTTGAAGTCACTGGGGATAAACTCTATCGCTTGTTTACAAAGATTGACTTTAATAATGATTCTGCTGTGAAACGATTTGCTAGACAGCTTAGAGGTATTGGCGTCGATGATGCACTCAAGGCTGCAGGTGTCAAATCAGGTGATACAGTTAGAATCTTCGAATTTATTTTCGAATATATCGAATAAAATAATGAACCTACTCATGTAGGTTTTTTATTTGTAGAAAGTGAGTAAAAATCAATAAAGAAAAACGACATTGATGATTCTATGTCGTTTCTATTTTTTATTTAGAGTTTCAGAGTCTTTTGTTTAAATCGATAACTACGTTTGGAGTCTTGAATATCTCTTAAATAGTTTTTTTGTTCTGCAAGTTCAAGTTTTTTAACCGTGTTTTCGGCATTTTCCTTATTTTGTTTAAGTTCTTGAACATGTTTTTCATAAGTGATTTTTAATTCATCATCAAAGCTTGCTAGACGCTTATTAAATAACTGGACTTTTTTCTCACGACTTTCTGAATAAGCGGCTTGTTTTTCCTTGAGTTGATGATTGATGCGTTGTTCAGTTTGTTGATAACGACTGGTTAAAACATCATTCTTAAGTGCTGTTGATTCTTCAAGTTGTTTTAAGTTCTTTTCACGGGTTATAATAGTTTCCTTTAGTTTAACTGTATTTCGTTTGAGAGATTCATGCGTGTGGTTGATATTCTTATCATATTCGAGTTCAAACTGATGGATAACACTTTGAAGATTCGCATCAATCAACTGTAATTCACTATTCATACGTTCTTTGATTTGAAGTATTTGAAGTTCAGTATTTTTGATTCGATTTCTAACATCTTCAAGTAGATTGTTTTTATCGCGTTGAATTGAGAAACTCAATTGTGACTTCACTTGTAATTCTTCATTGTCTAATGAAAGTTGTAGTTTTTGATATTTCTCTTCAAGTGATTTTTGATTGGATTCTAAATTGTCTTTAACTTTAGAAAATTGATTGGATTGTTTTAAGTATTGACGATCAAATCGTTGCTTAAGTTTTATCTGTTCACGATTTAGCGTATCGTAGAGGTTAATGCTACCTTTTAGTAGTTGTTGATAGAAGTACTGTGATTGTTTTTCAAAATATGTTTCTTGGTTGCGATAATTTTTAGTATATTCTTTGATGACATCATCTGTTAGGTAGAGTGGTTGATTGAGTCGTTCAGTTAAAGGCTTAATTCTATCTCCATAGATATTAAACAAATATGCTAAACGCTTCATTAGTTGTTCGTAGAAGGACATTTGTTCAAAGTAAATTTTTGCATCTTCATGTTGCTCAGTTTTGAGTAATGCGACCTTCTCTTCGAATGTTTCATCAACTTTCTTAATTCTAAGTTCTAGTGCTTCGAGTGGTTTTTGATATTTAAGGATATCCTTTTCATGACTCGACATTTCATTTTCCAAAGCATTAATAGATTTTTGATGTGATTCGATTTCACTTCTTAGGATTTTTTGTTGTTTCTTGTTGGTTTCGGTTGATAAAACTGATTCAACATGATTAATTTGATTTTGAACCTTATCAACGTTGGTTTGAAGAACAATTATTTGGTTTTCAATGACACGAATTGATTGTGCAATTTGGTCCTTCTCAGTTTGAATTAAAGCGAGTTCATCCGTGCGATTCTTAATTAATTGCGCATGGGAAGTTTTGAATCGGTACCCAGTTAAATCGTTGATTTTACGTTCATGATAAGTTCTCATATCAACTAAGAAACTATCAATCGCTTGAGTTTGTAGAAGTGATAATTCTTTGAAGATATTAAGATATAAAGTAATGAATGTTTTTATATCTTCTGGATGTGCCGGTAGTTGATATAGATTAATCGTCTCTAACATAAAATGATGATGAATGTTATAGATGTTATAGATTTGATTAAATAGATAATGGATTCTTGAATGAACAACATTTAAATCTTTAGCAAGAATATCTTGGTCTCGTTCAATTTGAGCAATATGATCAAGATATGTCAGTTTAAAGTCTTCAAATTCAATTGATGCTTGGTGTAGTACTTGTTTCAAGTTTTGAATTTGTTCATGATGTTGTAAAGTTGTTTTATGATGTTTTTGGATGTATTCTTGTGAGGTTGTTTTATCGGTCTTTTGTAATAAATAATTGAGTTCATGTGAGAGATTAGATTGCTCAAAAGAGAGTAAGGCAAGCTCACGCATCAAATTCTGATTTTTAAGTTGTTGTTCACGAATAACGGTTTCTTTTTCGATTAGTAATTGAGTCGTCATCGACAGAACACTGCGGTCGTGTTCACGTTTAATTTTCGCTAAGTCTAATTGCTCATTTTGTTCTAGTATGAATAGTTCTTGTTCATAAGCAATTAAATCTTCTTGTTGTCCATAATGATTCAAGTGGAAGTTAGTATCATTGGATAATAAGTTGATATCACGCTCTGAAATCGCACTGGCAATCGATAGTTCAGCCTCAAGTGGTGCAATATCATCAACATACTTTAATTCTAAAAGCTCGATATCATGATCAAGTTTTAATTTACGCTTTTTAATTTTCGTTTCAATTTCTTTTTGACGATATTGATAAAGAAGCTCTGTATTAATCGTCTTGAGTTTATGGTCAAATTCGAGTAATTTACCATCTAGACGCCATTTAGATTTTTCCTGAAGGTAATTACTTTCAGCTTCTGCAAGTTTGATATACTCTTCACGAATTTGTTGTTGAACATCATGTTTTGTACGAATGATTTGACGATTAAGTTCATTGTCCTGTAAGCGAAGTTTACGACGACGATCTTTTGTCAATTGATCTTTTTCGAATTCACTTTCGAGAGCCTTCAATTTATCTCTAAATGCTTTTGTTTCGTCAATACGATCTTTTTGAAGATTTTCTCTAAAAGAGGAGAGCTTACTGTTAAGTAGCGTAACAGCTTCAGCGTTTTCTCTAATGATTTTTTGCTTTCTTTCTTCGTAATCTCCAACGATGGTATCAATCTTTTGACGATGTAATTGGAGTTCTTGTTGATACTCATTTAAAGCTTGCTGTTTTAAATCTGTAAAGTATTGTTGAAGACCAGCCATTTCCTCTTCAATAGGTGAAAGATCCATTTTATAGTTGGTTTGAAGTTTATGTAGCGCGTCTTCCTTTTTTCTTTTAAGTGTATCAACCTTTTTATTAAAAGAAGTAGAAGCTTGATGATAATCGTTTTTGATTGTAAGGTATTTCTTATCACTTTGCTCACGATATGAGTTTTTCTCTGAAACGATTTTTTCTTTTGAGGTTGCAATTCTTGCATTATAATCATTGACGCCTTGTTCAATGACAGATGCATATGTTTCAAAATCATTTTCTAATTGAGTAAGTTTGACTTGATAATCTGCTTCAATTGCAGAAATTGCAGCTGCACTTTGTTTTTTAATTTGGGATATTTCATGATCGATTTGTGAAGTTTCTTTCGATTTTGCAGCGAGTGCTTGTGAATTTTGTTCTTTAAATAGAGTTTCGATTTGTTCTAGTTCTACTTTTAATTCATCGAGTAAACGTTGACTTTCCTTCTCCATAACCGCATTCTCGTTCTCGAGATGAGTTCGGTTAGTTTGAAGTAATTGTTCTAATTCAGATTTAATGCTTTGATTATTTTTATTTAATTGAAGAAGTGATTGATCATATTTTATATGTGTCGTTTTATGACTTAATGTAATCTCTTTAACGACTGCTTGGTGATTTTGTTCAAATGATAAAAACTCTCCTTGAGTTTGAGAGAGTAGTTTTCTCAGTTGATCCACGATGGATTTATATTTTTTATCTTTTTTCGCTAAATCGGATAAACCTTGTGATATATCCTTAATAAAGTCGAATGTCAAAGCCATCACATCCCTAAACATTATTATAACATAATAAATCAGCTAGAAAATGCTATAATAAGTTTATGAAACCATAAAAAGGACATTTTACTATGTATGCTTATATCAAAGGGATTATAACAAAAATCAAACCAAGTGCTGTTGTTGTTGAAAGTCAAGGTATTGGATACCTTCTTTTATCTCCAACACCATATTCATACCACATTGGAGAAGAAGCGACTCTATATACGTATTTACACGTTAGAGAAGACGTTTTTGCCTTATATGGTTTTAAGGATGAAGAAACACTTCAGCTATTTGAAAAGCTTATTTCAGTTTCAGGTATTGGTCCTAAAAGTGCATTAAGTATCGTTGCTTTTGAATCAACCAATTTAATTATTGAAGCAATTGAAACAGGGGATATTAAGTATCTTACAAAGTTTCCTGGTATTGGTAAGAAATCTGCACAACAAATCATCCTTGATTTGAAAGGCAAACTGATTGATGATGAGACTGAACTTCAACTCATTCCAGATCAACAAAAAGACATTGTTGCAGCATTAACTGCACTTGGATATAATAAACAAGAAATCAAGAAGACAATCAAGCACATCAATGTTGATCAACCGGTTGATCAAGCACTTAAAGATGCATTGGCATATTTATTAAAGTAGGTGAAATCTGTGAGTGATGAACAATCCATTTTAAGAAATCTTGCGACAAAAGAAGATGATGAATTATTCTTAAGACCCCAGCGATTAAGTCAATATATTGGACAAAATGACATCAAAGAAATGTTATCTGTCTATATTCAAGCTGCACTTAAAAGAAATGAATCTTTAGATCATATTTTACTTTATGGTGCACCAGGTCTTGGTAAAACCACCTTAGCACAAATCATCGCGAATGAACTTGGTGTTAATATCCGTATTACCTCGGGTCCAGCGATTGAAAAAACAGGTGATCTCGCAGCACTTTTAACAACATTAAAACATGGTGATGTTTTATTTATTGATGAAATCCATCGTTTACCACGCTTTGTTGAAGAAGTGTTATACTCTGCAATGGAAGATTATGTCTTAGATATCGTACTTGATAAAGAACGCGATTCAAGAAGTATTCGTATTGATTTACCACCTTTCACATTAATTGGTGCAACCACTCGTTTTGGTGACTTATCGGCCCCACTTCGTGAGCGATTTGGAGCCGTGTTAAGACTAAGTTATTATTCTCAAAGTGAACTTGAACAAATTGTTAGAAGAACATCCAATGTCTATCAAAATGAAACCGAAGAAAAAGCAGTCATTGAACTCGCTAAAAGATCTCGTGGTACACCACGTATCGCCAATCGACTTTTCAGAAGAGTGAGAGATTTTGCAGAAATTCTAAGTGATGGTAAAGTCACTTTCGAGATTACTGATATGGCATTATCAAAACTAGGTATCGATCAAAAAGGTCTTGATACATCTGATTATCTCTACTTAAGAGGAATCATTGATCGCTTTGGTGGTGGACCGGTGGGACTTGAATCAATTGCATCTACGATTGGTGAAGAACCAACCACGATTGAAGATGTCTTTGAACCCTATTTGTTACAAGAAGGATACATTAAAAGAACACCAAGAGGAAGAGTTGCAACTGAACTTGCATATCAAGCACTTGGAAAAAAATACTATAAAGGAATACTAGATTGAAAATCGATTTGTTTAACTTTGATTTACCTAAAGAACTTATTGCACAACATCCCGAAGAAAAACGAGATCATTCTCGTTTAATGGTTGTTGATCGTCAAAATGACCTTGTCAAACATCGTCATTTTTTTGATATTGTTGATGAATTAACCGCCAATGACGTGCTTGTTATGAACAACACTAAAGTCATTCCAGCGCGTTTAATTGGTGTTAAAAAAGATACTCAAGCTGCAATTGAAGTCTTATTACTAAAAGAGATAAAGCCTGGTGTTTGGGAGGCATTAACTAAACCTGCTAAAAGAGTTAAGGTTGGCACACTTATTTCATTTGGTAATGATTTACTCGTCCTAAAATGCATTAAAGAAGATGAAGAAGGTATTCGTCATTTTGAAGCGATTTATGAAGGAATTTTCTTAGAAATTCTTGATCAATTAGGAACCATGCCATTACCTCCTTATATTACTGAATCATTAACTGACCAATCCCGTTATCAAACGGTTTATGCAGTTTCACCAGGTTCAGCTGCAGCACCAACTGCTGGTCTCCATTTCACCAAGGAATTACTTTCAAAGATTAAAGAAAAGGGCATTGAAATCATCGAAATAACGCTTCATGTCGGACTTGGTACTTTTAGACCGGTTGCTGTCAATGATGTTGAATCACATCATATGCATTATGAAAGTTATGAGATTACTAAAATCACAGCAGAAGCATTGAATTTAGCAGTGAAAAATAAAAAACGCATGATTGCTGTTGGAACAACAACCGTGCGGACGTTGGAATCTAATTTTGATGGTGCATTTCATGCGGGTCATTTTGACACAAATATATTTATTTATCCAGGGTATAAGTTTAAAGTGGTCGATAGTATCATTACGAACTTCCACTTACCAAAATCAACACTTATTATGTTAATCTCAGCTTTTTATAACCGCGAAAAAGTATTAGATTTATATCATCAAGCAATCAATGAGAAATATCGTTTCTTCTCATTTGGTGATAGCATGTTTCTTAAATAAAATAAATTACGAAGGAAACACCACCAAGTAGTAGTGCATAAATTGCAAACCAGATTAAATTCTTAACTTTAACGAATTGATACATAACTTTAACAGTGAGATAACTTAAGATAAAACTAAAGATAAAGGCAAGAATTAAGCCAAACACATTAAAGTCAGGATTAATCGAAATGAATTCGATTGCTTCCTTAATTCCTAATAAGGAAACTGGAACTGAGATGATTAAATAGGATAGAAATGAAAATCGCAAGATTTTCTTAAGTTCAATCTTTTGACTAAGTCCTCCAACCATGGTTATTCCACTTCTTGATAAACCAGGTAGGACAGCAAACATTTGGAATACCCCAATAACAATTGAGTTTTTCCAAGTGATATCATGTTGAAATTGAACATTTCTCAATAACCAAACGAGGAATAAGAATAACGCAGTTGCAGATAATGTAACACCAATGGTTAGATAGGTTGTAAACTGATCTAAATAATCACTAAAAAAGTAACCAACGATACCAATTGGAATGATTGCAACAATAAGTTTTAAAACATAGAAAAAGTTATGTTTGACTTCTGCGTCATTACGCAATAACTTATTGAATATAAAACCATAGGTATCCTTGACTAATAAGGTGACATCTTTCCAATAAAAGAGTAACAGTGCAAGAAAAGATCCCATATTGGTGATTGTTAGTAGAAGTGTTAATGTGTTTCTAGCTTCTAGACTACCAAACATCACATAAGATGCGATTGCAACATGACCTGATGATGAAACCGGAAAGATCTCTGTTACACCTTGAATAATGCCTAGAATGATATATTTAATGAGCTCTATTATGTAATCCATCGCTTGACTCCAAAAAGTATTGTCTTATCGCCTTATTATAGCATAATGAGTCGTGTTATCATTGTAATTTCAATCGTTTTTCAATATAATTGAAGGGAAGGATGTGATTCCATGCCGCTTGAAGCATTAATCGCTTTAATTGTCAGTTTAATCGTTTTAGTTTCTGGCATCATTATTTTAATCTTTTTATATCGACAAAACCAAGTCAAATCAAAGTCCGTAGATCTTGATGTTTCTACTCTGTTAGAAGCGCTTGGAGGTGCTGCTAATATTGAGAAGACCGCTTTGGAGAATAAACGATTAAAGGTCACATTAATCCATCCTAAATTAGTCTCACAAACATTATTAAAAACACTTGATGTTGCAGCATTCTTATCAGGTAAAGAAATTAAACTTTTAATCAAAGAAAATCAAGTTGCAGTTAAAAATCAACTCGATCAAATTAGAAATGAGGTAAACAGATGACTCAAAAATTCATCATCGTATCAGAATATGGACTTCATGCAAGACCAGCCACTCGCTTGGTCAATCAAGCAATGTCATATCATTCGGAACTTAGTTTAACTGCTTTTAACCGTACCGTGAATCTAAAAAGTATCATGGGGGTTATGAGTTTAGGTATTTATCATGGTGAAACCATTGAAATTACAGCTCGTGGTACTGACGAAGAACGTGCATTAGCTGGACTTTCTGATTTCATCGTAACTGAAGGATTAGGACAGGTAGTCAATGAATAATGTCATCAAAATGCTCAAGGGCATATTGATTGGCGTTGGTGCAATATTACCAGGAGTGAGTGGCGGCATGATTGCTGCCGCTTTCAATATATACGATAAGTTGATTGCAGCATTAGATGAACTAACAAGACGACCAATCAAAGCAATTATATCAATTTGGCAATATTTAGTTGGTATAGGTATTGGTATACTCATTGGATTTTTAGTTGTTTCATACATCTTTAATTTTGTACCAATTCCTGCAACATTACTATTTATTGGTTTAATTTTAGGTGGCATACCTGAGATTTTCTTTGCCGCATTTCACAATCATATTTCAATTAAAGGTGTGGTTGTAACAACTGTCACTTTTATCATCATGTTGACGCTCTCAATGTTGAATTTTCAATCGGAATCAACCTTGAATACCAGTTGGTATATTTGGTTACTGATTGGTGTTTTACTCACTGTTAGTTTGGTTGTTCCAGGGTTATCTGGAACGATGTTATTAATGATGATTGGCTTTTATGTACCAATGCTTGATTTAGGTCGTAATTTCATTGAAGCAGTGGTAGCATTTGATTTTAGTACGATAGGATTATTGCTTCCTCAAGCGATATTTGTTGCTTTAGGGGTTATCGTAACTTTCATCATTTTAGGAAAACTCTTGAATTTAGTTTTGAAGAAATATCCAAAACTTTTCTTCCAAATTGTATTGGGAATAATTCTTTCTTCACCAATTAATATTATGATTAGTTTAAGAAATGAATTGATCCTCGAAAATATTGATATTTTTGATTTTCAAACGCAATGGTGGATGTGGTTGATTGGAGTTCTTTTAGTACCAGCAGGAATATATATCGCAAGATCATTTAGTAAGGAAAAAAATGAGACAGAAACGAATCAAGGAAGCAACGTTTGATAATTTAATTGAATTAGGTGTATGGACAAGACCACAACCTATCGAACTACATGAAAAGGAAGTTTTCATGGAAATTGGTAGTGGAAAAGGTCTTTTTATCACTTCACTTGCAAAAGATTTTGGTGATAAGATTTTTATCGCAGTGGAAAAAGAAATAAATGTTTGTTACAGACTTGCACAAAGAAGAAAATTACTTGAACTGGATAATTTGATCATTATTATGGATGATGCTGCACATATTAAAGAATATATTGGTAGTCATCGCGTTAAAACGATTCAACTTAATTTTTCAGATCCATGGCCAAAAACGAAACATCATAAAAGAAGACTAACATATCCTCCGATGTTAAAAATTTATCAAGAGCTTTTAACAGATGATGGAAAGCTCATCTTTAGAACCGATCATGAACAACTATTTAATGAAAGTTTAGAGTATTTCGAAGTAACTGGATTTAAATTGGTTGAAGTTAATCGAAATTTACCTGAATCTACTTATATGACAGAATATGAGATAAAGAAGCGAGTCATTGGACCCATTTATCAAGTTGAAGGAGTATTAAAATGATAAAAAAATATTATCGTGATTTAATGACTCTACCAGGTATTTCATCACACGAAAAGAAAATCAGAGATTACCTCAAAGAACATATGTTAAAGTATCCAAATTATGAGATTATCCAAGATAAATTAGGGAGTATTTTTGCATACAAGAAATCAAGTCAAGCAAATGCGATGACTGTTTTAGTTGCTGGACATATGGACGAAGTTGGTTTAATGGTAAGACAAATTATGCCAAATGGCGGTATAAAACTATTACCTATCGGTGGACTATCAGGTGAGGTATTTATCTCTCAACTCATGTATGTTTATACCAAAGATGGTAAAAAAATACCAGGTATTATCGGTTCAGTACCACCGCACTTGAAACAAGCCAATCAAGTTTCTATTGAGGACTTAGTTTTAGATTGTGGTGCAACCTCTAAAGCAGAAATTAAAAGTTGGGGTATTCAAGTCGGTGATATGGTCTTATTTGATACACCATTTGAAGAAAGTTTTGATGGTAAAAGATTCATGGCTAAGTCCATTGATAATCGATATGGTTGTGGACTAGCAATGGAAGTTATTGATGCGTTTCATACAATTGATTTACCGTTTAATCTTGTTGTTGGTGCAACGGTACAAGAAGAAGTTGGATTACGTGGTGCTGAAACAGCAACGAATTTATTCAAACCGGATTTATTTATTGCACTTGATGCATCCCCAATTAATGACATTCATGATGCCGAATCAATGGCTAAATTAGGTGGTGGATTCTTATTAAGAATCATCGATCCTAAGAATATTATGTTAAATGGACTTCGAGAATATTTTGAAAATTTAGCAAATCGTTATAAAATAAAGTATCAGGCGTATGTCTCCATGGGTGGTACCGATGCTGCAAAAGCAATCGATATGCATCAAGGAATACCAGCAACAACCATTGGGTTACCAGCACGTTATATTCACTCTAGTGTTGCCATGGCAGAGTGGAGTGATATCGAAGCTGCTAAAGACATGGTATGTGCAGTATTGAAGGACTTAACTCCTGATAAAATCAACTTTTTAAAGGAGAGTAACCAATGAAGAAAGTGACTTTAAATAATGGTATCAAAATGCCTATATTTGGACTCGGTACATTTCGAGTTGAGGCTGGTGAGAATGCTTACGATACCGTCTTATCTGCATTACAAATGGGTTATCGACATATTGATACAGCAGCTATGTATGGTAACGAATCAAGTGTTGGAAAAGCTGTAAGAGATTCAAAAATTCCTCGTGAAGAAATCTTTATTACAACCAAAGTTTGGAATCATTTTAATGGTGATAAAGATGCTATTAGAAACGACATTAAGGCTCGTCTGGAAGAACTTGATACACCATACATTGATTTACTTTTAATCCATTGGCCAAACAACCATTTAGATATGAATTTAGTTGTTTGGAGTGTGTTTGAAGAATTCTATCATCAAGGATTATTAAAATCGATTGGTGTCTCAAATTTCCAAATTCATCATCTGGAACATTTACTTAAAAATGCTAAGGTAAAACCAGCAATTGATCAAGTTGAATGTCATCCACTTCTGACACAACAACCACTTCATGACTATTTAATAGCCAATCAAATTCAGATGACTTCCTATGGACCATTCGCAAAAGGTCGAGTCTTTGAATCACCGACCGTTGATGTGTTAAAAGAAATTGCAGATAAATATCGCGCAACAGTTGCTCAAGTGATTGTTGCTTGGGGAATTAAACGTGATATTATTATGATTCCAAAGAGTGTACATCCAAATCGACAACTTGAAAACTTTAATGGACAATCAGTCAAATTGACGGATGAGGATGTCGAAAGAATCAATCGATTAAATCGTGGTTCAAGAGTGTATACAGACCCAGATAATAATCCATTAAATCCATATTGATTTTAAAAACCATATAAGGAAAATATAATATAAAGATAATCAATTCTATTTGAATGATTATCTTTTTTTTGCTATAATGAGTATATCGAATTCAGATATGGAGCAATATATGGCAGCTAAACAGTACGATGAATCGTCCATTCAAATATTAGAAGGATTAGAAGCGGTACGAAAAAGACCGGGGATGTATATAGGGTCAACCGATGCTCGTGGACTTCATCATTTGGTATGGGAAATAGTAGATAATGCCATGGATGAAATTTTAGCCGGTTTCGGTGATGAAATTTCAGTAACCATCAAAGCTGATAACTCAATTGAAGTGGTAGATAATGGGCGTGGTATGCCTTATAAAATGCACTCAAGCGGTGTTCCAACAACACAGGTTATTTTTGGTATTCTTCATTCCGGTGGTAAATTTGGTGGTGAAGGTGGTTATAAAGTTGCAGGAGGACTACATGGTGTTGGATCCTCTGTTGTTAATGCATTATCATCATTTTTAGAAGTAACCGTTTATAAAGATGGTGGCATTTGGCAACAACGATTTGAAAATGGTGGAAAAAAGATTTCTGAACTAAAACGTCTTGGTGATACAAAGAAAACAGGAACGATGGTTTGGTTTAAACCAGATCCATCGATTTTTTCAACAACCCTTTATCAATATGACATGATTAAGGAAAGATTGAAAGAATCTGCGTTTTTAATTAAAGGATTAAAGATTAATCTTTATGACCAAAGAAGAAACTTTAAAGAATCATTTAAATACGATGAAGGTATTAGTGCGTATGTTCAACTTCTTAATCAAGGGAAAAATGTCTTACATGATGTTAAAGATGTTGAAGGTTCCTATACAGCGAGTAAAAAAGCTGATATTGAAGTGGAGGTTGCACTTCAATTTACCGATGGTTATGCTGAAAATATCTTATCGTTTGTTAATAATGTTAGAACTAAAGACGGTGGATCTCATGAAGTCGGCTTTAAGTCTGCATTAACTAAAGTCATTAACGATTATGCTAGAAAATATGTCTTACTTAAAGAAAAAGAAGATAATTTAGATGGTGTTGATATTAGAGAAGGATTAACTGCAATTATCTCACTAAGAATACCAGAATCAATCTTAGAGTTTGAAGGACAAACCAAAGGTAAACTAGGTACACCAGATGCAAGAAATGCAACTGAACAAATTTTCTATGAAAAATTCAATACTTATTTAGAAGAAAACAAACAAGTTGCCTCAACCATCATTGGAAAAGCCATTTCTGCATCACGAGCAAGAGAAGCTGCTAGAAAAGCACGTGAAGAAGCAAGAAATGATAAAAAGAAAAACAAAAAAGAAGTCATTTTATCAGGTAAACTAACACCTGCTCAAGGTAAAGATAAAAATATCAATGAGTTATTCTTAGTCGAAGGTGACTCTGCGGGTGGATCTGCAAAACAAGGTAGAAACAGACGTTTCCAAGCAATTCTACCGCTTCGTGGTAAAGTTATTAATACTGAGAAGACGAATACGGAAACAATTCTAAAAAATGAAGAAATTTCGACCATCATTCACACCATAGGTGCCGATTTTGGTGCTGATTTTGATGTCTCTAAATGTAACTATAAGAAAGTTATTATTATGACCGATGCCGATGATGATGGTGCTCATATTCAAGTCTTATTATTAACGTTCTTCTTTAGATATATGCGACCATTAATTGAAGATGGACGGCTATATTTAGCATGCCCACCACTTTATAAAGTCACCCGCAAGAAGAGCAAAAAAGAAGAAATTATCTACGCTTGGAGTGACGATGAATTAAAGAGCATCTTAGAAGATAACGATGATAACTATAATATTCAACGTTATAAAGGTCTTGGGGAAATGAACTTTGATCAGTTATGGGAAACAACCATGAATCCTGAATCGAGAAACTTAAATCAGGTTCAAATCGATGATTTATCAGCTTCTGATAAACAAATTAGCATCTTAATGGGTGATGCTGTTGCTCCACGTCGTGAATGGATTGAGTCCAATGTGGATTTTGAAATTACCGATGATTTTGATATTGAAGGAAGAGAAAACAGATGAGCAAGGTAGCGAATAAAATCAATGACTTTGTTAC
>JAEYXZ010000123.1 GCA_023431045.1 Bacillota bacterium
TAAAAAAGCAATGACACTATCACAAGATAGTCCGTATATTAATCATTTGATAAGAGTTAAAAACGCAGTTGAAAAAGATATGAAGAATAACACCTTTGGAAGTGATCCCATCGTGGTTGCTAAAAAAGTATATAAAGCGATTATGAAGAAAAATCCGAAGACCAGATATTCGATGGGAAAACTGTCAAGAATCGCTTTATGGGGACGAAAAGTTATCCCTGATAAGATGCTTGATTGGATTCTTTTACATCGTTAATTAAAAAGAGATTTCGTAATGAATTCTCTTATTTTATATTCAGTGCTGCTTTAATGACTTTTTCAACTAAGTCAAATGGGATTGGTTCTTTTAGGGATAGATGAATTGTTCCTTTTGCTTTTCTTAAGTGGTCAACCTCATGACCCATTTGATCAAGTATGGTTGGTCCGGGATATAGACCAATGTGAGTCTTATAACCACCAACATAAATCTTCTTTTTATTGAGTTGAAACCCCAAGATACCATAGGCAGTGATTTCAAAGATATTTGGATTAAGAGATTTGATGAATGTTCGTAATAGATTAAATTGATTTATAGCAACTGGATCAATTGAGAGAATATATTCATCAACTGTTGGATTCTTTTGCATCATTTGCTCCTTGATAGGACACGAGGACATAAGTGATTCCTGATAATGCGATGATATATGTAAACCAAATGATAAATCCAACCATTGGAATATCATAACCGCGGATATCCTTCATGCCAATTAATAAATCTGAGAAGATAAAGATACCATAGAAAACTGCAAGCATTTTATATGAGAAGTTATTTTTAGAATGTGCAATCGCGTAAGATAACGGTGTACCAAGCGCGACACAATAAATTAATGCTAGTATTGATAATAAGTTAAAGTTTTGATTGATTAATAGAAACCAGAGCACAATCATTGTACCAAATACAATCGAGAATGAATAGATCAAGCGTTTCTTTGTTGTTTGATCCCTAAACTGTAGGAAGGCGAAGAACCAGAACGTATGACCGATGAAGAAACCAGCGATGCCAAGTGGCATCTTTAATCCACCTAACGTAAAGTGATTAGATAAGGCATTAGCTAAAAATGTATCTCCAACAAGACAGAAGACACCACCTAATACCATAAAGATTCGCTGCATGAGTGGTCTATTAGGACTGCTTACTGCATAAGCTAATAAATAAAATATTAAGATATATTGTAACGTAAAACCATTGGTCCAATGGATGTCTAGGACATCATATAATTCTTTGATAAGCCAGATTAATACAACTGATACAGGCAAAAATAGTGCAAACTTTGTAATATTTTTCATAGTTATTAAAAGTCCTTTCGTTTGAGACAATTATAGGCAAATAAGTTTTGAATATCAAATGAAGTGCTACAATATAACTAAAGAGGTGAACGTATGGATACAAAGGACCTAAAACATCTAACCCCGCTTCAATTTAATGTCACTCAAAAGAATGCAACAGAACCAGCATTTAAAAATGAATATTGGGATAATGAGATGCCTGGAATCTATGTCGATGTTGTTGATGGAACACCACTTTTCACATCACTTGATAAGTATGATTCTGGTTGTGGATGGCCAAGCTTCACTAAGCCACTCATCAAAGACGATATTATTGAAAAAAATGATTATTCGCATTTCATGATTCGTACGGAAGTACGTAGTAAAAATGCAAATTCACATCTTGGTCATGTCTTTCCAGATGGACCAAAGTTTGCTGGTGGATTACGATATTGTATCAATTCAGCAAGCTTACGATTCATCCCACTTGAAGATTTAGAAAAAGAGGGTTACGGAGAATACGTCTCACTATTCAAATAAAAAAGGCAATATTGCCTTTTTTTTATCGATCACGCCCATAAATATGAGTGAATCTCTTAATCTTTTCTTTAACAGTTGGGGTGATATTGAAACCGCTTAATCGCCAAACCCAGTTATTACCGAGTGTGGATGGAATATTAAAGCGAGCCTCACTACCAAGTTCAAGATAGTCTTGGATTGGAATGATTGCAGTATCAGCAATCGATTGTAGGGTTGCTTTTACTAAACTATCAACCATTGAACCATTTGAATGATTAATATAATCTAAACAGTACTTCAAATCATTTTCAGGAAGTTTTTCAAACCATTGTTTGGTTGTTTCATTGTCATGAGTTCCGGTATATGCAATACAATTTGGATGATATAAGTGTGGAATATAATCAGATTCTTCACGTGAATCAAATGCGAATTGTAATAATTTCATACCTGGGAAACCAGTGTATTTTATTAATGCTCTAACTTCATCTGTTAAAGCACCTAAATCCTCAGCAATGATGCGTCTTTCGCCTAATTGTTCTTTAATGACGTCAAATAATTTTTGACCTGGACCTTTATACCACTGTCCACGTTTTGCATTCTTATCACCAAATGGAATACCATAATAATTAACAAATCCAATGAAATGATCAATACGGAGAACATCAAACATCTGAGTATTTGATCTCACACGTTCAATAAACCAATTAAAGCGATTTGATTCAAGGACATCCCAACGATATAGTGGATTACCCCAAAGTTGTCCATCACTTGAGAAGTTATCTGGTGGAACACCTGCAACTAAAATTGGACGACGTTCTTCATCAAGCATGAAGTACTCAGGCTTAGTCCAAACATCAGAAGAATCAAATGCAACATAAATTGGCATATCACCAATGATTTGAATACCATGGATATTGGCATATTTTTTCACTCTAAACCATTGTTCGTAAGCTTTAAACTGCATAAATAATTGAAAATCTATGTCATTTTTTAAAGATAACTTAAGATCATTCATGACTTTAGGATCACGAGTTCTTAGTTCATGTGACCATTCAATCCAAGAAACCCCGTTTTGAGTTGCTTTAATTGCCATAAATAGTGCGTAATCTAAGACCCAATGATGATTTTGATTAATAAATAAATCATACTCATATTGATTTTGATTAAATCTTTCAAATGCCTTTTTGAGGACAATGAAACGTTCAAAATAAAGTTTTTCAAAATTGACTTTACTACCATCAGTCGAATCAATTATCTCGTTTGGTTGTAATAATCCTTCCTCAACTAAAACGTCTAAATCGATAAAATACGGATTAATCGCAAACGCAGAAAATGTCTGATAAGGAGAATCACCATATGAGGTTGGACCTAAAGGTAAAATTTGCCAGTAAGTTTGGTTGGTTTCTACTAAAAAATCAATAAATCGGTATGCTTCCTTACCAAATGAACCAATTCCATATCTGGATGGAAGACTTGTTATATGCATTAATATGCCAGCTTTTCTCATAATTTCTCCTCAACCTTGAGTACAACTGACTCGTAAGGTCTTAATGTTAAGGTGTGATTGTTAATGATTAAGTCTTTATAATTACTTAATATTAATTCATTTATTTCAAATTTCGATAAATCTAGATTCAATGTTGTGTCATCAAATGAATTAATGACAATCAAACACTCTTCATTATTATAACGCTTATACGCATAAATTGATGGATGATCCTTCATGATGATATCGTAACGGCCATAAATAAGTGTTTCTCTATATTTTGAAAATCTTCTTAATGAGATGATTTTTTGATAGTGAGAGAAGATCGAATCAGGATCAGCAATTTGATCTGCTACATTGATTTCTTGATAATTTGGATTGACGTGGAACCATGGTGTTGTGCTTGAGAATCCAGCATAAGGTTTATTAGCCCATTGCATTGGAGTTCTTGGATGATCCCTAGATTTCATCGAAATCTTTTTAAAGATAAATTCTTTTTTATCTGGTTCATGACGTACCCATTGTTGATAGTTGTTTATCGTTGAGATGTCATTAAACTCTGATATATCAGTAAATGGATAATTAGTCATTCCGATTTCTTCACCTTGATAAATAAAAGGTGTTCCACGCATTAAATAAAGTGCTGTTGCAAGCATTTTAGCAGACTCACGATAATAAGTCATATTACCATAGTGTGAAAT
>JAEYXZ010000023.1 GCA_023431045.1 Bacillota bacterium
CCTCTCGGTGTTTTCTTATAAAGAGTTGACTAAGGCTGCAAGATTTGCCTTATGACGAGCCACGTAATGCTTGTGGAACATACCCTTAGATTGACCTTTATCTAGTTTCTTGTGAGCAAATGCTAAATTTACTAACGCTTTTTCTTTATCTTTCGCTGCAACTGCTGATTCGACTGCTTTAATTGCCGTCTTAACGGATGATTTAAAAGCAACATTATGCTGATGACGTTTTTCATTAGTTACGTTACGTTTGATTTGGGATTTGATATTAGCCACAAAATCACCTCCTGATTTTCGCACAATTCATTTTATCAAATAAGCAGAGATAATGCAATAAGAATCGTCCGATTTATGGTAAAATTAGATAGATGGAGTAGAGATATGACAACAGCCAATAAAATAACAATCAGTCGCGTCATTTTAATCCCAATTATGATCATCGTATTGTATATAGACACATTAAAAATTCCGACCGACTTTTTAGCAATGAATGTTCAACAAATCATTTTTGCAGCACTCTTTGTTGTTGCATCATTTACTGACTTTCTTGATGGGTATATTGCAAGAAAATATAACCAAATCACAACATTCGGTAAGTTTTTAGATCCAATTGCAGATAAAGTCTTAGTTGTTGCTGCACTGTTATACTTAATGATTCAAATGCCTAATAGAGTTGCACTATGGACCGTCATGATTGTCATTGTAAGAGAATTTATGGTCACAGGTGTTAGATTATTAGCCGTCGAAAAACAAATTGTTATAGCAGCCTCAAAATGGGGTAAATATAAAACATTTTCTACCATGATTGCAATTATTATATTCCTATTCAATGATTTTGGATTAGTCACAATTAATCCAGGATTTGAGTGGTTGGGGAATTCAATTTATTATCTCGCAATCTTCTTTACGATATTTTCTGGATTTGATTACTTATGGAAAAACCGCAGTATTGTCTTAGAATCAATGTAATAAAAGAAATAACAAACAACATTGTCTATTATGTATCAGGAGGAATAAATATTAATGAGTGACAATAAACAACAAGCTTTAGAACAAGCAATAAAACAAATAGAAAAACAATTCGGTAAAGGTTCCATAATGAAGTTAGGCGATGAAGCCGATCATTCATTAGATGTTATCCCTTCCGGTTCAATCGCACTTGATATCGCACTTGGTATCGGTGGTTATCCTCGTGGACGTATTATTGAAGTTTATGGACCTGAATCATCTGGGAAGACAACTTTGACATTACATGCAATGGCATCTGCTCAAAAAAATGGTGGTACGGTTGCGTTTATTGATGCTGAGCATGCACTTGATCCTACCTATGCTAAAGCACTCGGTGTTGATATTCAAAATCTTGTCTTATCACAACCTGATACAGGAGAACAAGCACTTGATATTGCAGAAGCACTGATTAAGAGTGGTTCAATTGATATGATCGTTGTTGACTCCGTTGCAGCTTTAGTACCAGAACAAGAAATTAATGGCGATATGTCTGCTAATTTCGTTGGACTTCAAGCACGGATGATGAGCCAAGCGATGCGTAAACTATCTGGCGTCATTAGTAAAACGAATGTTGTTGCAATCTTCATCAACCAAATTCGTGAAAAAGTTGGTGTTATGTTTGGCAATCCAGAAACCACACCCGGTGGACGGGCGCTTAAATTCTTCTCATCTGTTCGTCTTGAAATCAGAAGAGCAGAAGCAATTAAGATTGGTAATGACTTAGCGGGCATTCGTTCGAATGTAAAAGTTGTTAAATCAAAGGTTGCACCACCACTTAAATCAGCTGGTGTTGATATTATCTATGGAACAGGTATTTCCAGAAGTGGTGAAATTCTTGATCTAGCTACCGACATCGATTTAGTCAATAAGAGTGGTGCGTGGTATAATATCGGAGATGAAAAACTCGGTCAAGGACGTGAAAATGCGAGAATTTATCTTGAAGCACATCCTGAAATCCTTGATGATTTAGAAGCGAAAATTTTAAAACACTACAAGATTAAAAAATAACACATAATTGATTGATAAAGGTGATTTGATATCACCTTTTTTGTTGTATTAACGGTATAATAAAAGTGAACGAATGAATATAAACTTTTGAGGTTGTCATGATTAATATATTAAAGAAAATTAAGTGGTTTATTAAACAGGAATGGAAAGCATACACCTTGATGTTTATCTTTTTAATGTTAATTGCGATTCTATCATTAACACCAGCCTATATCTTAGGACTTGCAATTGATGTTATCGTGAATGAGTCTCTTTCTTGGGATTTACTTTATTTAATTGTCGGTGGATTAATCTTTATTCCCTTACTAAGATATACCTCATCTTTTATTTATAACTATACGATTGCAAAAACCTCTCAAAAACTAGCTTATCAATTTCGTAAGAATTACTTATCACATCTTTTTGAAATGGATGCAGAGTTTTATGAGAAGTACCAAAAAGGTGATTTAATTTCAAGAGTTACTGCAGATCTTGATTCGATTACTATTGCCGCAACTTCCATGCTTGAAGGTATTTTCTTTAATGTGGGAATGATTATTTTTGCAACTCTCGTGATGAGTTTGACCATTTCATGGCAACTAACCTTAATCTCCGTGACCGTCATGCCGATTGGTTTAACCATTTTAAATATCATACGAATGAAGAAACGCGAATATGTTAAAAAACATCGTGTTATTTATGCTGCAATGACAGAAAAGATTTTAGAATCTGTTGAAGGACAAAAAACAATTAGAGCTTATGTCCAAGAAGAAAATGATCTTAAAGAACAACAAAAAGCAATTAATAATGATATTGAGTCCTGGCGTTATATCGTCAACTATGAAAATAGACTCAATCCAATGTTTGAAATGGTTTATGGTATTGCCTACATTCTAGCTTTTGTATTCGGCACCATTTTCATCATGCAACAACAAATAACCGTTGGACAACTGGTTACCTTTATTTCTTATGTAGGTATTTTATATGGACCGATTATTTCAATATCAGGTGTTTTCCAACAAATCAATAATGCAACCATCGCAGTTGATCGTTATGATGAGATTATGAAACAAAAACCGATTGTTGAAGATACGGTTGATTCAAAACCGATTCAAAGCTTCGAAAAGATTGAATATAAAGATGTCACTTTTAAATTCCCATTTGATCAACAACCAACCATCAACGGTATTGATTTAGTCATTAAAAAAGGGCAGACAATTGGCGTTGTAGGACCGACCGGTGCGGGTAAATCAACCCTTATTCGACAACTCTTAAGAGAGTTTAATGTCACATCAGGTGATATTCTAATTGATGATAAGAGTATCAAAAAGTACAAAATCCAAAATATCAGAAAAATGGTTGGATACGTTCCACAATCTCACATGTTGTTTAGACGTGGTGTTGATGATAATATCATGATTGGAAATCCACAAGCATCCCTTGATGACTTAACCAAAGCCATCAAAATTGCTGATTTCCAAAAGGATCTTTATTATTTATCTGAAGGTATCCACACGAAGGTTGGAGAAGGTGGAGCAACGCTATCTGGTGGACAAAAACAACGTCTATCGATTGCAAGAGCACTCATTAAAGATCCAGAAATATTGATTCTTGATGACTCACTCTCAGCCGTTGATGCTCACACTGAAGAAAACATTATTGACATGTTAAAACGATTTAGACAAAACAAGACGAACATCATCATCGCTCATCGCTTTTCTGCCATTAGAGAAGCGGATTTAATCATCGTAATGGAACATGGGCGTATCACACAGCGTGGAACTCATGAAGAGTTAACAAGACAAGATGGTTGGTATAAAGAACAATATATCCAACAGATGACGATGAAGTGAGGATCAGCAAATGAAATCAATCAAAAAAGTATGGCGTTATATTAGACGTTATAAGAAACTACTCACCATTTCAATCATTTGTATGATTATTGTTCAATCACTTGGATTGGTTGCACCATTAATTGTTAAATCGATTCTTGATGATCAATTGGTAGGTATCACTAGACCGTGGTATGAGACAACCAATCAAGATGGTGTTTTATATGATGGTAAATATTATACTCAAAATGAAGTTAATAACGATGTGTTAACAGTTATCATTTATCAAGGTTCATATTATGTTGTTTTAGAACCAGTTGCACTTGGCCAACAAATAATTGATGGAAATGAGCTCACTGTCAAAAACATTGATGGTGAATCCTTTACCTACACCGTAACTAAACTTAACGGTGATGATGTGATGAAGTTTTATACCCCATTCATCCAACCAGTCACAATCTTACTAATTTTATTATTCGTGAGATTTGTCTTACAAATTATCTTCACATATATCCAAAGAATTTCAACAGCATACATCACCGTTAATGTCGTTAGAGATGCAAGAACTGATGCAGTAACCGCGCTTCAAAGAATGCCTATGACATACTTTGAAACTGAACCTGCAGGAAAGGTTGCAAATCGAATTATTACCGATGTGAACGGAATGATTAACTTATTCTCGACTTTGATGAACCTATTATTAAATGCCAGTTTAGCAGTTATATTTGCTTATATCGGAATGTTTTATCTTGATGCAAGATTAGCGTTTATGACATTTATTGCATTTCCAATAATTTACTTCTGGTTGAAATTCTTCGTTAGACACTTAAATCTAATCGCCGAAAAAGTATCAGAATCAGCGTCAATGATTACCGCTAAATTAAATGAAATTATCAATGGAGTAAATATTTTACAAATCTTTAACTATCAAAAAGAAACTGAAAAGGAATTCCATGTTATCTCTGATGAATTTAGAAGAGAACAACTAAAGGAACAAAGACTTCATCTTAGTATTGGGTGGAATATGATTCGTTTAGTCGGTTTCTTAGTAACAGCATTTATCATTCTATATTTTGGTTACCAAAGTCTTACTGTGAGTGGGTTTGTTATTACAGCAGGGGTGATTTATGCATATAATGATTATCTATCGCGTTTAATCGAACCAGTCTCAACTTTATTTAGAGATATCGGTAATCTTCAAATGGCACTTGTTAGAACAGAAAGAATCTTCAAGATCATTGATGCAGAGCAAGAAGATGGTAGTTTTGATTTATTACCACGTTTTGAAGGACATGTAAGTTTTGATAATGTTTGGTTCTCATATAAGAAAGATAAACCAGTATTACTAGGGGTGAATCTAGATATACCAAAGGGAAGTATGGTTGGTATTGTTGGACATACAGGTAGTGGTAAAACTACCTTAATGAGTTTATTATTAAGATTCTATGACTTTAAGGATTATGATTTAGGACGTATTTATGTTGATGGTATTGATATAACAACTTATTCCAAGCGTTCATATCGTAAACATATTGGAATTATTCTCCAAGATCCGATGATTTATAAAGGGACCATTGCCAGTAATGTGCGATTCGGAAGTGAAGCAACCGATCAAGAGATTGAAGCAGTATTACGTGAAATTGGCGGTGGACCGATGATTGATAAACTACCAAATGGTATTCATCACGAAGTTTTTAGAGGTGGTGGAAATCTCTCCGTTGGTGAAAAACAACTCATTAGTTTCGCACGGGTTGTTGTTCATGATCCTGCGATCTTAATTATGGATGAAGCAACTGCCAATATAGATACAGAAACAGAACTATTAATTCAAAATGCTCTTGCAAAAGTTAAAACAGGACGAACAACCATTGTTATTGCGCACCGTTTATCAACCATTAAACACGCCAATAAGATTGTCGTTCTAGAAAATGGTGTCAAGGTCGAAGAAGGAACCCATGATGAATTAATTGAGCATAATAATCAATATGCTGCAATCTATCGCTCACAAATTAAAATGATTCGCGAAAATTAAGATAAAAGAAAAGCATCTCACGATTTGGTGAGATGCTCTTTTATTCTTCTGCTGGTAGATCTTGAATTGGCGTAATGCCTAATAGTGAAGCCATGAAATAAGCTGTTTTTTGTTCACTACCACCCATACCAAAACTTGATGAATAGGTCACTTTAACATAAAGATCAGGACTTTCTACAGTAACAAACCATAACGGTGATTGTGGTAAAACTGTGTCGTAAGTGATTTCTCTAGAAGTATTTGGATAAGTTTTTGTTGGAGCAAAGGATACTGGTAGGGACTTTCCGTTAATCCATTGTGTCTGTAGAACAAATGTCACATTCACACCAGTGATATCATTACCACGTTTGGATTCCCACTTCGTAAAGAACTTATAGTATCCATGCGTATCAACATATTCTCTAACGAGGATGTCGTCAAGTTTGATGTAAATAATTAAATCTGAGTTTTCCATCTTGATCACTTGATGATTCGTTTCGTCTTCCGTAATCAATGTTGATGGTTCAAATTCAGACACAAATTCTTGTTGTTCAGCATTTGGTAATGCAAAATTGACTTCCTTATATTTTAAGTAATCACCAATATATAGTGCTGCAACAAAAGCAATTGGAATTACGATGATGAATGTAAATAGAATAATAACTAATCGATATTTTAGTAACCAAGCTCCAAATGATGATCGAGGTTCGTGTTTTGGTATCATGATGTAAACTCCCTTTTTCATAAATCGTCAAAGTCTATTATACAAGATTACACAAAAAAGTACACTATCTAAAAGATAATTTGCATTGACTATCAAGGGTAAATAACTTATAATGGGTATTGTATTACATATTGTTTTAACTTATAAATAGACTATATTGTAAAATCTAAGAATACATATGGAGGTATTGGTGAATGTTCAACCTATTAGTCGTTGACGCACCAGAACTTATTACCTTCATTTTGCTAATCATCTTCGGTTTAGTTGGTGGGGCTGTCGCAGGATATTTTATCCGTGTCTCACATCACGAAAAGAGTCTCCGCAAAAGCCGTGAAGAAGCTACTAAGATTGTAGAAGATGGTAAAAAAGAAGCAGATAAGACTAAAAGAGAGCTAGTCTTAGAAGCCAAACAAGAGATTTATGCGTTACGTAAAGAATTTGACAACGATATGCGTGAAAGACGCCAAGTAGTAATGAATCTTGAAGAGAAAGTTACTCAGCGTGAAATTTCACTAAATAACCGTTCACAATACATTGACAAGCGTGAAGAAACGCTTGATTTAAAAGAACAAAAACTTGACGAACGTAAAGAACAATTGGATAACTTATATAGCAAAGTGGATGATTTAGTTCTGGAACAAGAATTAAAGTTACAAAGCATTGGTGGATTAACTAAGGAACAAGCAAAAGACACGATAATGGCTCAAGTAAGGGATTCTATCTCAAATGAAATTGCCGCATTTATTCGTGAAGAAGAAGATAAAGCTAAGAATGAAGTTCAACAGAAGAGTAAGGAATTACTTGCACTTGCGATGCAAAAATATGCATCAGAAACAACTTCTGAAAGAACCGTTTCAGTTGTTGAAATCCCTAATGAAGATATGAAGGGTCGTATCATTGGTAAAGAAGGAAGAAATATTAGAACACTTGAAGCTCTCACTGGAGTGGATCTAATTATCGATGACACACCTGAAGCAGTCGTCCTATCAGGATTTGATCCTGTAAGACGTGAAATTGCAAAACGCACCTTAACAATTTTAGTTCAGGATGGAAGAATTCATCCAGGTAGAATTGAAGAAGTTGTTGAACGTGCTCGGATGGAAGTTGACATGTTTATTAGAGAAGCTGGGGAAGAAGCAGTCTTCAAAACAGCAATCGGTAAAGTCCATCCAGATTTAATTAAGTTATTAGGACGTATGAGTTTTAGAACTTCATACGGACAAAACGTATTAAAGCACTCAATTGAAGTTGCATTCCTCGCTGGAAAACTTGCAGCTGAAATTGGTGAAGATGAAATCTTAACAAGACGTGCAGGTTTATTCCATGATATTGGTAAAGCCGTTGACCATGAAATCGAAGGATCACACGTTCAAATTGGGGTCGATATCGTCTCACGTTATAAAGAACCAAAAGAAGTTATTGATGCCATCGCGTCCCATCATGGTGATGTTGAACCACAATCAGTCATTGCAGTTTTAGTTGCTGCTGCTGATGCACTCTCTGCAGCAAGACCTGGTGCAAGAAGTGAATCAATGGATTCATATATGAAACGTCTCACTCAACTAGAAGAAATTTCTAATGGTGTTGAAGGCGTCGATAAGTCTTATGCAATTCAAGCTGGTCGTGAAGTTAGAGTCATCGTATATCCAGATAAGATTGATGATTTAAAACTCATCACAGTTGCTCGTTCAATTAAAGAAAAGATTGAACAAACAATGACTTATCCTGGAACGATCAAGGTAACTGTCATTCGCGAAACAAGAGCGATTGATACTGCTAAATAACAAAAGAAGAGGCAATTTGCCTCTTTTTACTAGGAAGGAACATGTATGAGAATACTCTTTATTGGAGATATTTATGGTGAGTCTGGAGTCAGTTTTTTAATCGAGAATATTGACTATTTAAGAAGACAATATCAACCCAACTTAATCATTGTTAATGCTGAGAATTCAGCCAATGGACGAGGAATTACCAAAGATATTTATAAACGTTTAATGGCAGCTGGAGTCGGACTTATCACAATGGGTAATCACACATTTAAGAATGATGAGTTGAAGACTTTTATTGAAGGATCTAGAATTGTGAGACCAATCAATGATCCAATTCAACTTGGTGATGGCTATCAGGTTATTAACTATAATGGTAAAAAATTACTCGTGATTAATGCACTTGGTAAAGTATTTATGTTGGATCAATATGAATCGCCATTTCAAATGATTATGGATATTATCGAAAAAGTTCCTCATGACTATTCACTACTTGATATTCATGCCGAAGCAACCTCTGAAAAGGTTGCTCTCGGACATTATTTAGATGGTAAAATTGGTGCTATTGTTGGAACCCATACCCATATTCAAACCAATGATAATCGAATGCTTCCTAAAGGTACATTATACATTTCAGACGTTGGTATGACAGGACCATTAAATGGTGTGATTGGTGTTACAAAAGAAATCATCGTTGAAAGATTTCTAAACGGTCTATCAAGACCAAATGAAGTTGCACCAGGTTTACGACAATTAAATGGTGTGATCATTACATTTGAACCAAAAAAATCAATTGAGAAAATACATCTTGAGGAAACTGCTAAAGAACTCTAAAATGGGGTAATTATGCAATTTCCTCTTTTTTATTGCTGATACTTATCTTCTAGGTGTTATTATGTTATAATAATCTTAAGAATATATGAGTGGGGGGAGATTCATATGGCGCTATTTGATCGAGAAGGACAATTAACGGTTAAAGATGAATCATTTAATGTTGGAGAATTGATACGTAATCTCACATACATTTCGGGTTCATATTTTGCACAATTTTTACAGGAGATTGGTTTAAGTATTCCACGTAAATTACGTATGGGTATTTTAAAGAATCTACTTCGTGAACCCGTTCAACAAACCATTGAAGAACGTAAAACTTTAGCAGATGAAGTCGGTTATCGTTTAACTTGGTTTTCTAGATTCACGGATTCACAACTTGTTAATCTACTCGAATGGTATAAGAG
>JAEYXZ010000020.1 GCA_023431045.1 Bacillota bacterium
GTGTTTCTATATTATTTTGACGCAATTCAACGTAGTGAGTTCCAACCACGCGACCGGTGATTGAGAAGATAGACTTTGATTCAACGGGGTTTAAAGAGAATCCCCTAACTTCATCGCCTGGTAAAGACTCAAAGGAATTATTGACTTTTCTCATAAAACCATAAGAATATTGAGCTGCAGCGTTTTGAGGAACCATTGTGATTGCAGTTGTAAACTCTTCCCTAATTGAAAGTGTTACTTTATAAGGATTATTAGCTGTGCCTTCACCCGGTAAATCATCTAATATGATTTGGGTTGGTTCCACAACTTTGTCATCGGGTACATTATCATGTGTTTCCCCACAGGAAACCAATAATATAATTAAACTAAAGAGTAGGATTGAATGAAATAGTTTGTTCATATTAAGACTCATCTCCTGGAATATAAATTTTAAGTATCGTGTTTGCGTCTAATAGGTTTGATGTCATATCTGTATTAGGTATGATACTAGAAATGTTGATACCAATTGAACCATAGTTTTGCCACATGTATGGTGTGACAAGAAGAACACGTATAGTAATAAAATCCGTTCTTGTATTAAATAATATAGCTGAATTAGAAGTAAAGTAGTTGATTCGATACTGATATCCTTCTTCAAGAATGATAATGCTTCCGACTGGTAGATCATTAGGTGTTAATCTAACTTCGTTGGCTAAAAAATAATTGGAATTAGGTTCTGAGGTATTAATTGTTTCATTTAATGTTGATAACCAATAACCAACAACATAATTTGGTAATATTTGAGTCATATTTTCTATGCTATATTCAATGTGATCTTGAGGATCTTCGGTATAAGTTGAATTGGTTATTTCAAAAGGATTTGAAAAAGCATTATTAACGGACTCTTTAATTGCAGAAACAATTGAAGGCCTTACCCCCATTGGACTAAAATCAACATCATCAAGCGATAAACCTGTGATAGATTTAAACCAAGTAAGTCCTGCAGTGTATCGACCAATATCGTAACTCAAATGGTAACCGTCCCTTGTCAGTGTGTCACCAATGAAACTTGTTCTTGTATTTTGAATAGCAGTACCAGATGGGATGACTCCTGTGATTCTTGGATTTGTTGAAACTTTTGCTTCATAAGTATCAATAATCATGTCATACATGGTTTGCTGATTATTGTTATAATTAGAGAATTCTGTATGTGTACTATTTTGTTGATATGCCCAAGTCATATGCCAATAAATTCTAACATAAGGATTCGTTTTATAGGCATTGATGTAATGAATCATTTGTAAAAGGTAAGGATCATATGTATCAGTCATACCAGATTTTCCACTTGCTTGTTGGAGGGTAATAATATCCCAAGCTTCATCGGTTATTCCATCAAGTGCGGTTTTACCATCATATGAAATCCAGGTACCGGTTGTATTCTTACGATAGACATACGCTTTGGAATTTTGAGCAGCAGAATAGAGATGGGTTTCAAGTGTTGATCCACCGATAACAAGATTACCTAATACGATTTCCTCAACACCATAACTTGCTGCGATATCGTATAAAAACTCCATACCATCATCACTAAAACTATTACCTATAGCTAATACTTTAAGACGTTTGGTAAAATCAATTTGTTCAGTCAAATGTTCATTTTCTGCAACCGTAACTTTAACATATACAGACGTATTTTTAATGGTCATTTTTATATAGTTTTCCCCTGGAATAACACCAGTTACGACAACTGGTGTTGTGTTTTGATTGATGCTAAGCCCTTTTAAATCCCTCGACTTTAAAGGTGTCAATTCGGTGTTTTCTATTTTAACGAGTTGATAAGTAGGTTTGATATCAGTACTTGGCGTTACCTCATACTCTAATTCAAATGAATCTCCCACTGAAATGTTTTTTACATAAGGTGATTCAATTGAACCGTCGCCATTCATGCTAAGTATATCAATATGGATTGGAATTTCTTCATTTTGATTGGTTAGCTCACAACCTATGAGAACGATGCTGGCCGACAACATCACGATAAATAACCATAGTTTTTTCATGGTATCCTCCAAATGAAATTAATTTGTTTATTATAAAACCATGATAACATACTTTTGTAAAAAATAATACATTTATAATACATTTAGATCATCAGCTTTATTGACAAAATAAAAACGGTAAAATAAATTGATATTTACCGTTTTATCTAAGCTTTGATTTTGCTTTATTTGTATACATGTATTGGTCGGCAATTCTTTTCTCATCATAAATGTTAGAAGAAGGGTCTGTCTTTATATAAAATCCATACGCAAGCGATAATGGGTAGTTTTTTTGCTTATAGTCATTGATTGCTTCATTGATGGTTTGTCTGATTTGAAGTGCTTTAACCTCATCTGTATTAGGAAGAAATACTAAGAACTCATCTCCACCCATTCTAAATAAATAATCCGTGTTAACGATTGAGTTCTTAATTAAGTTTGATGCACGCACCATCACTTCATCACCCATTTGGTGTCCTAAATTGTCATTAATTTTCTTTAGATTATTTAAGTCAATTGAGATGATGCATAATGGAAAGTTTTTAGGATCAATGATGTCTGATTCAACTTTCTTTAGATAGTGTCTGTTGAAACAACCAGTTAATTGATCATAGTAACTTAAGTATTCAATTTCTCTTTGTTTAAGGGTAAGGTCTGTAATGTCTCTTGCAGTACCTGCAAATCCAACCACATGACTATCCTCAACAATTTCTGATGCAGTTGTTTCAAAATAGAGATAATAACCATTTTGATGAAGAAGACGATAACGTGTTAAGGTTTGATTTTTAGCCCCTCTTTGAATTTTTCTGAAGAAGTCTTCAACCACTTTTAAATCATCTGGGTGGACAAACGGCTTAAAGGATTGACCGATTAAATCTTTCGTCGAATGACCAAGGGTTTTAGTCCAAGCAGAAGATAAGAAGGTAAAGTCACCATCAGTTGTAATCCGATAAATGATATCTTTGGTGTTATTAATGATTTGACGTAAATTCTTTTCACTTGATTTTAGGGCATCAGATAATGCTTTTTGATCCGTAATATCAACGTGAGTACCGATGATTTGTAAAACATTTCCGTTTTCATCACGCTTGGTTATTTTTCCACTATCAAGTACCCAAATATAATGACCATCTTTATGTTTTCTACGAATTGCTAAATTATAAAAAGATTGCTTTTCAGCAACAAGGTTGTTGTAGGCTTCATAACACATCGCTAGATCATCTGGATGAATGTTATCAAGCCATGTATCAATGGTGATTGGTTTTAATTCATCTTTTGTATAACCAATCATTTCAGCCCAGCGATCATTAATCTTTACTTTTTTTGTTAGTAAATTCCACTCCCAGGTGGCAACGTTCATGACTTGAACGATTAAATCACCATGGATTCCACTAATCTTTTTTCCCTTTTGCATTGTTACTCCCATAATTTTGCATTACTATTTTAACACGTTCAAATGACATTAACCAGCAAAGTTATAAATCCCTTATAAAATCAAGGTTTTATGTAGAAAAACGGATAGAATAACATAAAAGGAAGCAACATTTTGCTTCTTTTATATCAAGTGATTAATTCAAGATTAATCATATCATCAAGTTTATATTTACTTGCTGAAAGAAGAATGAGTTCTCGATTAATCTCATCAACCTTCTTGATTAGGCCAATCGATTCTTTTAAATAACCATCCTCATAATAAGTGATGTGAACTTCAATTTGATCACGAATTGCAGTCTTTAATGTGTAATCCATTTCAGTTAATTGATCCTCTGATAATTGAGGTTTATCCTTTTTGCCCAATCGATATTTTAAGTCTTTGATTAAGTCGTGGAATCCAACTAAACCATCAAATGGTAACCATTTAATAATTCCGCGGTCAATATAGTTATCCATTATGACCACCCACCATCTTACTGCGTGCAATAATCGTAGAACCTTTTTCTAAGGCGGTTGCACGATGAATGGTATTCTTACCAAATTTGACTTTGATTTGATCAACCGTCTCTAGAAGGGTGTTTTCTTTTTCAAGATACTCTGCATCTTCAAAGAGTGAATATTGGTAGACGTTATGATCAGATAGATTGCCAATCGATACACCAATACTGCGAATAGCTGAACCATCGTATTTCTCATTAAAGATTGATAAAACGGTATTGTGGACAATCGTGAATGATTGTGTGGGCTGATCAAGTGTGACTTGTTTAGAGAACCCTCCAGCACGGTCTTTATTATAACCAATGAATAAATGAATGGTGCGGCCTTGCTTCTTTGATAAGCGTAAACGTCTTAAAACTTCATCGACCATTTCTTGAATAATAATATAGATTTCAGGTTGATAGTAATCATGGAAAAGGATTTGCGATTGACCCACCGATTTACTTGATTTTCGAAGCATTTGTTTATCTTGTAGAATGGACATATCAATGCCATTTGTGTGGTACCAAAGCTCCTCACCCAACACTCCAAAGATAGCTTTTAAACGCTTTCTAGAAAAATGAGCGATATCACCAATGGTGTATAAACCAAGTTCATTTAAATGAGATTCCATGCGGTGACCAATCCCCCACATTTCAGATAAAGGAGTTACTGGCCACAATCTTGTTTCGATATCATCATAAGTCCATTCAGCGATACCTTCTTTAGTCTTTTTAGCATCAATATCCATGGAGAGTTTCGCCATTAACATATTAGGACCAATCCCGCAAGAAGCATAGATCTTAAGTTCGTCACGGATATCATCAGTAATCTTTTTAGCGAGCTCATAAGCAGTCATGTTATAGAGTTTTAAGTAAGCAGTGACATCCAAGAATGCCTCATCAATTGAATAGACATATAAATCATCATCAGAAATATACCGTAAATAAATCTCAATAATCTTAATGGAATATTCCATATAGGTTTTCATTCGAGGTCTGGCATAAATGATTTCCCCATTGGGTAGTTTAGGAAGATCATAGACGCGACATCTCGATGGAATACCTAGTTTCTTTAGGTATGGGGTGACTGCTAAACAAAGCGCACCATTTCCGCGTGAACGATCAGCAACAACTAAAGGTGCACTAAATGGATCAAGACCGCGAAGCGAACATTCAACAGAAGCATAAAAAGACTTTAAATCGATACATAAGATTTGTCTGTGTAGTTTGTATTGTTCCATCGATATTCTCCCTTCGTGGTATGTTTATTCTATTACTTTTTATCTAAATTTCAAGGCTAAAAGGGTATGAAAACGAGTGAAAATGAAGACTGAAAAACAACACTTTCGTTAATCGCTTCAAAGCCTAATTCTTTCAAAGCATTTACATTCTTTAAGGGACTTTATGGGAAGAAAGCATTGTTGATGAAAAAGAATAAGTGATGTTATATGATGAACCTACGAGGTGATTCCTATGTTCACTCATGTCTTAAACATGCAGAAGACAAAAAAATATATCTTTCAAGGCTTATTATTCTTGATTGGATTTCTAGCCATTTACTTCATTGTTGATTATTTAAATATGGATTATGAAACAATGAATGAAACCTATGGTGCTTACCTAGTTATTATTAATATTTCATTAAATATTATTATGGCACTATCAAGCGCTTTAATGATGAACTTGTCAACCGCAATGGTTGAACTAAGAGCAGGCAAAGGCAATGGATCTAATCTTGGATTCATATCAGTCTTATTTGGTATTCTAACCTATGGGTGTACAAGTTGTGTGATTGCATTCTTTGCTGCAGTTGGCATTAATTTAATTGTTGTTGCACTACCATTTGCAGGATTACCATATAAATTAATCTCACTTGTATTATTAGCACTAGGTATGTTCTTAATCGTTCGTGAGATCAATCATGGAACATGTAAAGTCGATTTAACCAAATAATCCCACAAATCAATAAAGCTCTTTTAATTAAGAGCATTTTTGTTGATTTCAATATACCCCCAGGGGTATTATAAGGTAAGTAATATAAATGATTTGAAAAGGAGTTAAGAGATGATTTGTAATCCAGAAATTAAAAATCGAATTAAAAGAGCACAAGGTCAGATGAATGGCGTGCTACAAATGATTGAAGATGGTGCAACTTGTATGGAAATTGTGACCCAGTTAAAAGCAATCCGTGCAAGTATCGAAAAATCAATTGGACTCTTAACGACAACCAATTTGATTCAAACGATTGAGTCAAATCATCAAATTGAACTTAAGGATTTAGATGAAGCTATTAATCTAATCATTAAAGGAATATAACAAAAAGAAAAGAGGGTTTAACTTGTTTGATTTTACAATTGAAACCAAAGCTAACAATAAAACCATCAACTTAAACATTCTCTGGGATGTTGTAATCATCGGTGGTGGACCTGCAGGACTTAATGCAGCACTCTATAGTGCAAGAAAAGGTCTTAAAGTCCTCATGATTGCTAAAGACATTGGTGGACAACTTCATAATACAAGTACTGTTGATAATTATTTAGGATTTGAAAACATCACTGGTAAAGAATTATCAGACCAACTCTATCAACACGTTAAAAAGCAAAACGTTGAATTCTTAGTTGATGAACATGTCATAACAATTGATAAAGAAGGATTAGACTTCAAGCTTATAACTGATAAGAAAAATCAACTAACAACAAAGACAATCTTGATTTCTACGGGAGGTTCCCCTCGAAAACTAGGTATTCCAGGTGAGGATAAATTTGCTGGTAGGGGTGTCTCGTACTGTACGATATGTGATGCACCATTCTTTAAGAATAAAGATGTCATAGTGGTTGGTGGTGGTAATGGTGCAATGGATTCAGTCCTTGATCTCCTACCTTGGGCTAAATCAATCACACTGATTCATCGTAGTCAGTTTAGAGCGGATCAATATTTAATTGATAAAGTGAAAGAAATTCCTAACCTAAAGATTCATCTCCAAACTGAAATTAAAGCGATGCATGGTAAAGACCAGCTAGAAAGTGTCACTTTATGGCATAAAGATACAAATACCGAAGAAGTCCTTCAAACCGATGGTGTCTTTATCTCAATTGGGGTGATCCCAAATACAACATTCTTAAATCAACTTGTTTCACTGAATTCATTTGGTGAAATCATTGTTGATGAAGTGGGGAAAACATCAGTAAAAGGTATTTATGCTGCAGGCGATGTGACAAACCAACCCCATAAACAGATTATTATTGCAGCATCAGATGGTGCTAAGGCAGCACTTGATATCCACCGTTTTATTACACACGAATATAAGGAGAATATATAACAATGAAACCATTATTAAATCAAGAAATTAGAAATCAACTCAAAGAAGTTTTACAAATGATGAAAAAGCCAGTAACGATGGTCCTTTTCACCAAAAAAGAATCATGTCAAACATGTGAGGAAACCAAACAACTATTAACCGAAATGACTGAGGTCACACCACTTGTTAAACTTGTTGTCAAAGACTTCGATTTAGATTTAGAAGATCGCGCATTCTATGACATTACCCTAACACCATCTTTTGTTATCTTAGATGACGAAAACAATTATAAAGGGGTTAAGTTTAATGGTATTCCTGCAGGTCACGAAATTAATTCATTTATTAGTGCATTAATTGAAATGTCAGGGATTGATACTTTCTATGATGAAGAACTAAAGTCTACCATTAAAGCAATCGACAAACCAGTGAATATTAAAGTCTTTGTCACATTATCGTGTCCACATTGCCCAGGTGCAGTCCAAACCGCTCATCGTCTTGCAATGCTAAACCCAAACATTAAAGGTGAAATGATTGAAGCTCAGACTTTTTATGAACTATCAAACAAATATCAAGTCTCTGGTGTACCAAAAATTGTCATTAATGATAAGTATGAATTACTCGGAAATCAACCCGTAGAAGCATTTTTAGCAGAAATAAATAAAATATAAAAAATAGAATTGATAGAGGATGAAAATATCCTCTATTTTTTTATGAATCAGTTGAAATTAAATATATCCTTATTAAGGTATTACGAATAGTATAAATACATTGCAAAAACGACCAAAATGTTTTATCATTAAATGGCAACAATTATTATCATAATTCTTCATGAAAGGAACAACAGATGGCTAAACTTGATCAATCCAAAACCCCATTTTTTACAAAACTAAAAGAATATGGTTTATCCCATACGACACCACTTGATGTTCCTGGTCATAAATTAGGTGCGATTGATGATGAATTTGTCCAATTTGTTGGTCATAATGTCTTTAGACTTGACTCTAATGCCCCAAGAGGTCTTGATAATTTATCTAAACCCCGTGGTGTATTAAAAGAAGCTCAAGAACTTGCTGCAGATGCCTTTGGCGCAGATCACGCTTATTTTTTAATTAATGGGACCTCACAAGGAATTATTACGATGATTATGTCTGCTTGTGGTGCTAAGGAAAAAATCATTATTCCACGTAATGTCCACAAGTCAGCGATTAATGCTTTAATCTTATCTGGTGCAATGCCAATCTTCATGAAACCACATATGGATGTTGAGTTAGGGATTGCTAATGGGATTAACTTAGTTGAGTTAAGAGAAACAATTGAAGAAAACCCAGATGCTAAAGCGGTATTTGTTATTAATCCAACGTATTTTGGTGTCACGAGTAATTTAAAAGAAATTGTTAAAATTGCTCATGAATATGGCATGCTTGTCTTATGTGATGAAGCACATGGTGCGCATTTTGGTTTTTCTGAAGAATTACCCGTTTCTGCAATGGAAGCAGGAGCAGATATGTCGGCTTGTTCCATTCATAAAACCGTTGGATCATTTACACAATCATCAATTTTACTCACTCAAGGTGAATTAGTCGATAATGCTAAAGTTAAAAGCACCTTAAACGTTTTACAATCAACCTCTCCCTCATCGCTTTTAATGGCTTCCCTTGACACAGCTCGAAGCTATATTGCACTAGAAGGTCAGAAAAAATTAGAGAACTTAATCCAAATGGCAAGAGAATGCCGTGAAAAGATTAATAAAATCAGAGGATTTAAAGCCATTACGAAAGAATATATTTGGAATCATCGTGGTTATGACTATGATGAAACTAAAATTATGGTTAAGGTGTCTGAATTAGGGATTACTGGATTTGATGCTTATAACATCTTAAGTAGTGAATCTAATATTCAATTAGAACTTGCTGAGACGCATCTAATCCTAGCTGTCTTATCAATTGGTACTACTAAAGAAGACCTAGAGCGTTTCGTTGAAGGACTTAAAAACCTTAAACGACATAAAACTAAAAATGAAATTAGACATAAGATTCGCTTTACCTATCCTGAAACGTATGCGCGTCCACGTGAAGCGTATCATGCCCCAAAACGATTTGTTAAAATTGAGGATTCGTTAAATGAAGTTGCAGCAGAAAATATCATGGTTTACCCACCTGGTATTCCACTTGTCATTCCAGGCGAAATAATCAACCAAGATATTCTAGATGATTTATCATTTTATAGAGAACAAGGATCAACCATTTTATCTGATACCGAAGACGGATATATTAAAGTGGTTGATAAAGATCGATGGATCAAATACGAAGGAGATTTATAATGGAATTCAAAAAAGTGGATTTATCTTTTCAAAGCTGTACAGCGGAATATCAAGATGCTGATGTCGTCATTTTCTCAGTCCCAATGGATGCAACAACTTCCTTTAGACCGGGAACTAGATTTGCAGGTAATGCCATTCGAGTTGACTCCTTTGGTGTTGAATGGTACTCACCTTACCGTGATGCTGACTTAAAAGATTATCAAACCTGTGATTCAGGTGACCTAGATTTACCAATTGGTGCAGTTGAAGATGCACTTGATGTCGTTTATGATGCAACTAAAACAATCTTAAAAGATGGTAAGAAACCAATGATGGTTGGGGGAGAACATTTAGTCTCATATCCGGTCATTAAAGCCGTTCATGAAGCATATCCAGATTTACATGTCATTCATCTAGATGCACACACCGACTTAAGAGAATCATTCTTTGGTCGTGATTTATCACACGCTACCTTTATGAGACACGCTCATAAATTCTTAGGTGACCATAAAATATTCCAATTTGGTATTAGAAGCGGGGATAAGAGTGAATTCTTATGGGCTAAAGAACACATTCATCAAAGAAAGTTTGACTTCGTCGGACTTGATGAAGTGGTTGAAAAGATTAAAAATAAACCAGTCTATATCACGATTGACCTAGATGTCCTAGATCCTGCAGTATTCCCTGGTACTGGAACTCCTGAACCAGGTGGAATGCAGTATAAAGATTTATTATGGGCTTTTGACCAATTTGAAAAGCTAAACCACATTGTTGGAATCGATATTGTTGAATTATCACCATATCTAGATCCAAGTGGTGCATCCAATGCAGTAGCTGCAAAGAGTTTAAGAGAATTAGTCTTAATTCTTCATAAAAATATTGATAAGAACAAAAAATAAGCTACATATCACACTAAAATGAAACCAGAACGTAAATGATTCTGGTTTTTTGTTGTTACAAAACTAATATTTGTTGATGACTAAATGAAATGAAGACTAATAAATGTGTTTAAAAATACAAGATATTCACGACATGGTAAATGAAATTCACGAAATGTGTGTTAAATGCCAAAAAAATCTCTCATTTTTTACATCTTTTGTCCAGATATATGAACGGTGTAAGTTTGAGGTTGCATAAGATTATGAAAAAAAGGGTTATATGTTATATAATGGCTATGTAAAATACAATTTATAGGAGGCTAGTATGATCGCTAAAAAGTATGATCCGTCAAAAGATAAACAATTTCAAATCTTGGATCAACACGGTAAGGTCGTTAATGAGAAATTCGAACCTAAATTACCAAAAGAAACACTATTAAAGATGTATAAGACCGCTGTTTTAGGTCGTAATGCAGATATTAAAGCATTACAGTACCAAAGACAAGGTAGAATGTTAACCTATGCTCCAAACATGGGTCAAGAAGCAGCTCAAATCGGATTAGCAGCTGCAATGGAACCGCAAGACTGGAATTCTCCAATGTATCGTGAACTTAACGTTCACCTATATCGTGGTGTTCCACTAGAAGCAATGTACCTTTACTGGTATGGTAACGAAAGAGGGTCAATTAAACCTGAAGGCGTTAAGATTTTACCAGTGAATATCATCATTGGTTCACAATCTAATATTGCTGCTGGACTAGCTATGGCTGCAAAGATTAGAAAAACGAATGAAGTTGCTGTCTTCACAATTGGTGATGGTGGTACTGCTCACGGTGAATTCTATGAAGGATTAAACTTTGCTGCATCATTTAATGCACCAGTGGTTGCTGTGATCCAAAATAACCAATATGCGATCTCAACTCCTCGTAAGGTTGCATCAAAGGGTGAAACACTAGCTCAAAAGGGTGCCGCTTTTGGTATTCCTTATGTCATGGTTGATGGTAACGATATGTTAGCAATGTATGTCGTTTCAAAAGAAGCAATGGATCGTGCTCGTAATGGCGAAGGTCCAACTTTAATCGAAGCTGTGACTTATCGTATGGGACCTCATACAACATCTGATGACCCATCGATTTATCGTACAAAAGAAGAAGAAAATGCTTGGGCAGAAAAAGACCCAATCAAGCGCTTTAAGGCTTATTTAATCGAAAAAGGTCTTTGGAGCGAAAAAGAAGATGAAAAACTCGTTGAAGATGTAAATGCTGAAATCAATGAAACCTTCAAGAAGGTTGAATCTTATGGTGCAAATGTTGAACTTGCAGAAATCTTCGAACACACTTATGCAGATTGGACTCCACAATTAAAGGAACAATATGAAGAACATAAGAAATTCCTAGAAAGTGAAGGTAAATAAACATGGCAGTATTAACCTTATTAGAAGCAATTAACCAAGCCCTTGATATGGCAATGGAAAAAGATCCAAATGTTGTTGTCTTTGGTGAAGATGCTGGTTTTGAAGGTGGCGTTTTCCGTGTGACAGCGGGTCTACAAAAGAAATATGGTGCTGAAAGAGTCTTTGATACGCCAATTGCTGAATCTGCTATTGTTGGTTCTGCAATCGGGATGGCAGTGAATGGTTTAAAACCAGTTGCCGAAATTCAATTTGATGGATTCTTATATGCTGGTTATACCGATTTAGTCACACATGCTGCACGTTTAAGAAATCGTAGCCGTGGTCAATTTACAGTTCCAATGGTTCTTCGTGTTCCAGTTGGTGGCGGTATTCGTGCCCTTGAACACCACTCAGAATCATTAGAAACTATTTTAGGACATATTCCTGGTATTAAAGTGGTTATTCCATCGACACCTTATGATGCTAAAGGATTAATGTTATCAGCAATTAAAGATCCAGATCCAGTTGTCTTTATGGAACCTAAGAGAATTTACCGTGCTGGTAAACAAGAAGTTCCTGCTGAATATTATGAAATTCCAATTGGAAAAGCTAAAGTTGTTAAACAAGGTACTGATGTAACTGTTGTTGCATGGGGTGCTTTAGTCCGTGAAGTTGAAAAGGCTGTTCAATTACTTGCTAACGATAATATCTCAGTTGAAATTATCGATTTAAGAACAATTTCACCACTTGATACTGAAACTGTTATAAACTCTGCTAAAAAGACTGGTCGTTTCATGGTTGTCCATGAAGCAGCTAAGTCCTATGGTCCTGCCGCTGAATTAATTACATTAGTGAATGAAAAAGCATTCTATTCACTTGAAGCAGCTCCAGTTCGTGTCACTGGGTTTGATATCACTGTGCCTTTAGCACGTGGTGAACATTATCACTTCCCACAACCAGAAAAAATTGCTAAGGAAATCAAAAAGCTAGCAATCATTAAACCGTAAGGAGATGTTTAATTATGTATGAATTTAAATTTGCAGATATTGGTGAAGGTATCCATGAAGGGACCATTTTAAAATGGAACTTCAAAGCTGGTGATACCGTTAAGGAAGGCGAAACTTTAGTCGTTGTTGAAACCGATAAAGTTAACGCTGAATTACCATCCCCAGTATCTGGTAAGATTGTTTCATTAGGTGCAAAAGAAGGAGAAGTCATCCATGTTGGACAGACTGTAGTCACAATTGATGATGGATCTAAGACTGAAGCTGCACCAGCTGCTCCAGTAGCTGCTGCTAAAGCAGTAGAACAAGCACCAGCTGCAACCCCAAGCCAAGGCGCTTATGACTTTAAGTTTGCTGATATTGGTGAAGGTATTCATGAAGGTACAATTTTAAAATGGAATTTCAAAGAAGGAGATACAGTTAAGGAAGGCGAAACTTTAGTTGTTGTTGAAACGGATAAAGTTAACGCTGAATTACCTGCTCCGGTTGATGGAACTATTTTAAAGATTGGTAAAAAAGAAGGCGAAGTCATCCACGTGGGTGAAACAGTTGTCTTAATCGGTGAAAAAGGCGCGAAAGTAACTCAGGCTCCTGCAGCACCAGAGGTTAAAACTGAACCTGCAAGTGAACCTAAGAAAGGTGCTGGTGTGGTTGGAGAAATTCAAGTATCCGATGACATTATGGCATCATCTGAAGAAATGGAACACGTTGTCTCAACAAGTACTAAAGTATTAGCATCACCAGTTGCAAGAAAACTTGCTGCTGATTTAGGTGTTGATATTAAGTCTGTGAAGGGTACTGGCGAACAAGGCCGTATTCTTAAAGATGATGTTGCAGCTAGTGGTCAAAAACCTCTTCAACAAGCTGCTCCAGTACAAACTGCTCTATCTCAACCTCAAGCGCAATCTCCAGCTAAACCTCAAGTTGCTGCACCACAACCAACAGCTGATGTTGAAGTGGTTAAGATTAGCCGTCTTCGTAAGGCAATCTCTAACGCAATGGTTCGTTCAAAGACTATGATTCCTCATACTGTCTTAATGGATGAATTCAATGTGAATGAATTAGTTGCATTTAGAAATTCAACAAAAGCACTTGCTGAAGCTAAAGGTATTAAATTAACTTACATGGCATTTATTGCAAAAGCAGTCTTAATTGCCTTAAAAGAATTCCCAATGTTTAATGCATCATTCAACCATGAAACAGATGAAGTCTACATTAAGAAATCTGTTAACCTTGGTATGGCAGTTGATACGCCAGATGGACTCATCGTGCCAAATGTTAAGAGTGCAGAAAAACTATCTGTTTTTGAACTTGCATCACAAATTAGAAAACTTGCAGATGACACTGTCGCAAGAAAAATCACCCTTGATCAACAACAAAATGGTACGTTCACAATTACCAACTTTGGATCAGTCGGTATTGGTTTTGGTACACCAGTCATTAACTACCCTGAACTTGCAATTTTAGGTGTTGGTAAGATTGAACAAAAACCATGGATTATTGATGGTGAAATCAAGATTGCATATACTCTACCTTTATCACTTGCTGTTGACCACAGAATTATTGATGGTGCAGATGGTGGAAGATTCTTACTACGTGTGAAAGAATTGTTAGCTAACCCAACACTCATGTTGTTAAGCTAAGAAGGAGTATATCATGGCTAAATCATATGATATTATCGTCGTTGGTGGCGGACCTGGTGGTTACGTCGCTGCGATTAAAGCAGCTCAATATGGAGCGAAAGTTGCTCTTGTTGAAAAAGAAGTCGTTGGTGGTATTTGTTTAAACCACGGCTGTATCCCTACAAAAACATTTTTAAAGAGTGCTAAAGTCTATAAGACCTTACAACATTCCTTTGATTATGGTGTCACAAATTCAGGTACTATTGGCTTTGATTGGAATAAAATCCTATCCCGTAAAGATGGCGTTGTTAAAACATTAACGGGTGGAGTTGCATTCCTACTTAAGAAAAACGGTGTTGATGTTTATAATGGTTTTGGAGAAGTCAAATCAGCAAGCGAAGTCGTCGTTAATGGTGAAACACTTCAAACTAAAAATGTCATTATCGCAACCGGAGCATCAGCTATCGTTCCACCAATTCCTGGTGTAAAAGAAGCTTATGAAAAAGGTATTGTTGTTACATCACGTGAACTCCTTAATGTTAAAAACTATCCAAAGACAATTTTAATTGTTGGTGGTGGTGTTATTGGGGTTGAATTTGCAACCGTCTTTAATTCATTTGGATCCAAGGTTGTCATTATTGAAAAAATGGATGGCATTCTTCCAACCATGGATGAAGATGTTCGAGTTGCTTATACGAAATCACTTAAAAAAGATGGTATTGAAGTTTTAACGAATGCTGAAGTTAAATCCGTTAATGATCATAAACTCACCTATAACTTAAATGGTCAAGATGTGACGGTTGAAGGTGATTTAATCTTAATGGCTGTTGGTACTAGAGCTAACTCCAAAGGACTTGAACATTTAGGGCTTGAAATGGATCGTGCAAACATTAAAACCAATGAATACCTTCAAACGAGTGTTAATGGAATTTACGCGATTGGCGATGTGAATGGTAAGTTCATGCTTGCTCACGTTGCATCCCATGAAGGAATTGTTGCTGTTGAGCATATCCTTAAAAAAGGACATGCGAAAATGGATTATGACAAGATTCCATCTTGTATCTATGGTTCACCTGAGATTGCAGCAATCGGTTTAACCGAAAAAGAAGCAATCGCTCGTGGTATCGACTACAAGGTATCAAAAGTTCCACTATCAGCTGTTGGTAAAGCTCTTGCTGATGGTGAACGTGAAGGATTTATTAAGCTCATTGTTGATAAGAAGTATTTAGAAGTTGTTGGTGCTCATATCTATGCTTATAATGCAACTGAACTCATTTCTGAGTATGCTGTTGCAATGGAAGCGGAAGCGACCGCATTTGAAATTGCTCACGCAATTCATCCACATCCAACGCTATCTGAATTAACACTTGAAGCTGCACTTGGTGCAATTGATAAACCAATTCATATTTAATGAAATGAACTACTCAATCATAACGATTGGGTAGTTTTTTTTAGCTTTTGAAAAAGTAGGTCCAAAATATGAGTTATTCATGTTATGATAATCTTAGTATACTCAAGGAGAAAAACATGAAGAAACTATTCATCATATTAACGCTTTTAAGCATTATCTTACTGGGTTGTGCACCAATTGATAAAAACAAGGATCCAATAATCGATGATCCAGATGATAAAGAACCAATCGATAAATGGGAAGTGTTTAATGGTTATTTAGATAACTATCAAGAAAAACTTACGACCGTAACAACGATCGAACCTCACAATTGGGTCGAACATAATGTTTTGAATCGATATGATAAAGATAGCTTCGATTTGGCATATCAAAAAATGTCATCTAAAAACGAAGCAAGAACTGATTATATCATGCCATTTCTAAATATCATCAACAAGTTTATAGGTTATATTGATGATGAGGTGATCACTGGATTTAATCAAGTCTATGAAATCAATCCAGTTGACTTTCATGCGGTATTGGTGATTATTACTTTCTATGAAAATGGTGATATTTTTGCACACTTTGTTAAAGAAGGTATTTTTAATTCAGCAATTTACGAATCCTATCACTTTAGTATCAATCAAGATGTCATTTCTCTTGAATCAATTAGCACATCAATTAGTGAAACTAGTAACCCAAATTTTGATTATTATAAGTGGGTTGAAAATGAGTATAATTTCAGATTAGGGTATAGTGAAAACAATTATCTATCTTATGAGTATTATGATTTAACTTCACCAGATCAATATGGTATTTACTTTGATGAGCAAGATCTTAAATTTATTACATGGTATGAAGAAGAAACTAGAATTAAACATCATCTATCTGTAAGCTGGGAAGGTGAATTCATGCCAAGTTTCAGTTTAATGGGTGATCATGGATCGTACTTCACTTTTGAAACTTATGAATCATCAAGTGCACTGATGTGGCAAATGATGGAAGTTGATGGTTGGGAGTATTTATATGATGAAGAACTTAATATCGGTCAAGCCATAGAATCAACGGGTATTTATAAGAATTCAACCAAACTATTTACCGGTATTGATCAGGTTTTCTATAACACGGGATTAAGTGATCGATTTGCTAATCTACTCGTAAAGATGTATTTTGATGATTTAAATGTAACCGATAGTTTATTAAACTTATCTGACTTTGGATTAACCTTTAAGGATGAAAGATTGAATAAAGCATTCTTTGATGAACAAGTATCCATAAGTTTAACGAAGGGACAAAATCATTTTGTTCACCAATCGTTTGATTTTACGGATGAAAATCTAGTTCTTAACTTTCTTGCTAGTCTTGATGATGAATTTGTTCCAGAAGAATTAATGGAATTGTTTAACTAAGATTCGTTTCAAAGGAGATTGAATTGAAAAAAGTAATTATCTATTTTATTTCAATATTCAATATGTTGATATTCATTGGGGTGCTAATCTACCTGGGTTTCTTTATAGATAGGATCACCTACTGGCCATGGATTTTAATGACATACTTTCTTTTGCCTATTATTGTTGCTAATTTGATATCATTTTTAGCATTTATCATCATCATTATAAGAACGAGACATCGACAGAATAAACATCAAACCTTAATCAAGTATTCGCTCATTCAATTTGTAGTAAATATACTAATAATAATTTTTGAAGTTGTCGTGCTTTTATCTAATCATGTCTTTTAGAGTCATAAGGAATTATGTGGTTATTTAGTTACATATCGAAAATAAAACATTTTTTCGTATAACGACGGATGCGTCTTGTTAGTTTATTAATTTCTGTGATATGCTAAAAAGGTGAGGTCAATGAATGAAACGACTAAATCTAAAAATTGACGGCCTACAAATTGATGTTTATGACAAAAGCCTCATCCGTTCAATTCCAATGGATAAAACCGTTATTGGACAAGAACTTTTTGATCTGGTACAAAAGCGTCGTCCACAAAAGTTAATTTTGCATCTTTCAAAAGAATTCATGAATTGGATTCCTTATTTTAACCACCTGGACTTTAGAGTGGTTAATGAATCAAAACAAGCCTACATCATGCATAAAACCGTTGAATGGTTTGATTCATATGATGAGGAACTTAATCGTCTTGAAGGTGAAATGATTCGTGGGTTACCAGGAGAAAGAGGTCATCATCACTTAGTGGTTGAAGTCCTAACTTTAAATGAGAACAATCAATTTCTAGTTACGAAAAGAGCACGTGAGAAGGCGATGTTTCCAATGTATTATGAAATTACAGGTGGATCCGTTTTAAAGGGTGAATCAATCCTAGATGCAGCGCTTCGAGAATTAAAAGAAGAAACGGGTTTAAAAGCAAAACCAGAAGATTTAGTCATCATGCGTAAAGATATTGATTTAGATACCATTTATATTAGTATTCTAAATCGTGGTCCATACGCGAAAAAGACTATTAAACTACAAAAAGGAGAAACCATGGATTACCTATGGATTCCCCATACTGAGTTTATTAAGTTTATTAAAGGTCATTATTTTGTTGAATATATTACAGAAAGAATTTTAAAATATATCAGTCAAATAACATTTGAAACAAAATCGGATCAACCGTCTTTAGAAAGTAAAGATTCGACGGAGAAAAAAACATTGTTGGAAGTGATGAATTCAAAGAAGTAACGGGTTCATTATGGTATAAGATCTCGCATGTTTCAATAAAACCCTTAACAATGGTTATGACGATGTCATAGCCATTTTCTTTTTTTATGATTTTTGATTGGGGTGATTCACCGTAATTCCATGCCTCAGTTTGATATTTAGTTAAAGCTAGGTCATGAATTTGATTAAGATCTTCAGTTGAAAGCATCATTGGTTCCAGATTAAGTCTCATTTTAATCTCTAAAAGTAGGTCATCAAGCGAAAGATTGGTATAGTTTGCGATATTTGTGACTTGGCTACGATTGGATTTAACACTTAAACTTTGAGTTGATGGTGTCGCTTTTTTAAGGGCTTTTTGGAGAAATGATAAAGCTGAATTAAAAAGTAATGTCCCATGATGTAGTAGTTTATCTTGATAGATGTATTGGGCATTACCAGAGATTTTATGTCCATTGATCTTAATGTCGCTTTTTGGGACAAATTCTGCCGGAATCCCTAGTTCATTTAAGGTCTTTATAATATCTTTTGTCATCAGTTCATAATTACTAATCTTGTTTTTATTTTTCGTGATATATGAAAAGTTAACATTACCTAAATCATGAAACACGCATCCACCACCAGAAATTCGACGAACAACAGGTATTTGATGTTCATGAACATAGCTTAAAACAACCTCTTCATAGATGTTTTGATTACGACCTAATGTGATTGAGGTATGGTTTTGCCATAAAAGAAAAATATCTTCATCTTTATGGATATTTTTTAGGATGTATTCCTCCCACGCGAGATTCAAAGCAGGATTAAAGGAGATTGACTCAATTGTTTTCATAGAAATTACCCATTCCTGTTAATATCTTAACATAGTGTATCAAAGATACGTGATAAAATAAAGAATAGGTCAAAGGTGGAAGCAATGAAGGCTTTATTAATCTATAATCCAAATTCAGGACGTGGTCAAATACTTAAGGATTTACCAACCATAGAAGTCTTTTTTGGCTTTCATAAAATCCCACTTCGACTTTATCAAGTCAAAGATGTCATCGATTTAATTGAAGAGGTTAAGGTTCATGCTAAAGAAGTCGATGTAATCTTAATTGCAGGTGGGGATGGAACCGTTCATACTGTCATGAATGCCCTAATGCAAATCGAAAAAGAGTTTAGACCTAAAATCTTAATTCTACCGTATGGAACAACTAACGACACAGCCTATATGCTTGGCATTACGAAAAAACTAAAAGAAACACTCGAACTTGTTTTAACGGATTCAGTTTATCAAATGGATTTATATAAGGCTAATGATAGTTATTTTGTTTATGCTGCAGCGATTGGAAAGTTTTCGAAGATTAGTTATGAAATCAATCGCGAAAGTCTACGTTGGTTAGGACCTCTTGGTTATTTTATTAATACCTTAAGAGATTTATTCAAACATTATAAAATGGATGTCAGAGTTAAAGTCGATGATAAGGTCATTGATCGAAAAACCTTCTTAATCTTAATGGTTGCAGGTAAAAGAGTCGCGGGTTTTAAACTTGATAAATTCACCAATCATGCAAAACTTAATGATGGTTATTTAGGAGTTAGAATATTCACTAGAAACCACATGTTCTCGTGGTTTAAAATGGTCTGGTTCTATTTATTTAAAGGAAGACACTTTAAAAATGATCTACATCTTCAAGTTAAAAAGATTGATTTTGAAATTAGTAATGAGTATACTTGGAATATTGATGGTGAAAAGGGACCTTGTGGCCATTTAAGCGTTGAAGTGGTGGAAAAACCGATACAGGTTTATGTGAACCCGAAAGATGCTAAAACATTATTTTAATTGAGGAGGAAAATATTGCTCATGGAAAATATTTTAGAAGTGAATGGACTTTATAAGAAATATGGTGACTTAACAGCTGTTGATCATATTTCATTTAAAGTCAAAAAGGGAACGTTATTTGCATTCTTAGGTCAAAATGGAGCCGGTAAATCGACGACCATTAAAATGATTATTACCTTACTTGCTAGTGATGGTGGTTCTTATTTATTAAATGGTAAGTATGATGAGGCTTATATTCGTGACCGAATTGGTGTTGTTTTTCAAGAAAACGTCTGTGATGCATTTTTAACTGTTAAAGAGAATTTAATGGTTCGCGGAATGTTTTACATGAAGAATAAAAAGTTAGTTTTAGAACGTTATTTAGAATTAATGGAAAAACTTAATCTAAAAGAGATTGAAAATCAACGTTATAAAACATTATCTGGTGGACAAAAAAGAAGAGTTGAAATTGCTAGAGCATTATTTGCAAGTCCTGAACTCTTAATCTTAGATGAACCAACAACTGGACTCGACCCAGAAACCAGACAAGTCGTTTGGAAGGTCATTGAAGACCTTAGAACCAATGATGGTATCACAGTCTTTCTAACAACTCATTATATGGAAGAAGCAGCAAATGCAGATGATGTTGTCATCATTCATAAAGGACAAATTGTTGCTCAAGGTTCTCCGTCAACGCTTAAATTAAAACATTCTAAGGATTACTTTAAACTAGTTCCTAAAAATGTGAAAGATTTAATTAATTATCTAGATCAAAGGAATCGAACTTATAAGAAGGTTGCTGATCAGTATTTAATAGAAATTAAGGATACCGAAGATACCCTTAATTTAATTCTTGATTTAAAAGCAAACATTCATTCCTTTGAAGTCATCAAAGGAACGATGGATGATGTCTTTATTAATGTGGTAGGTGAACAACATGAATGAAATTCTAACGTTAATGGGACGTAATATAAAGATTTATTTAAGAGATAAGGTTGCTGTATTCTTTTCATTCCTATCAGTTATTATTCTTTTATTAATCTATATCTTATTTTTAGGTAATCAATTCTCATCACCCACACTTGAAACAATCTTGACACCAGCTGAAATTGATTTCTTCAAATATAGTGTCATGATGCCTGGAGTTTTAGTTCTTAATACGATTACAATTTCAATGGGTAATCTTGGAACCTTAATTGAAGATATGGATAAAAGATATTTGGATGGATTCTTAGTTACACCAGTTAAGAGATCAAAGATTGTTGTTTCTTATTATTTATCAAGTTTGATGATAACACTAGTGTTTACTGTACTCATGTGGATACTTGCGGTTGTATTAATTGGACTTACAACCGGAATTTTCTATCAATTTGATGTTATTTTCATGTCAATGGGATTAATTATCATTTTCTCATTCATCTCAAGTTCATTGATGGTCTTAATTACAACCTTTATTAAATCAATGAATGCCTTTGGAGCATTCTCAGGGGTATTTGGTTCATTAATTGGATTTACAACAGGCATTTATATGCCGCTATCAGTATTACCTGAATTTATGGTTAATATCGCATCCGTTGTCCCATTCACTCATTTTGTCATCTTACTTAAGTCAATCATCATGAAGCAATCAATCGATATGATTGCTGGCGGTGGCGTTCCAGAAGATTACATAGAGGGTATTAAAAAAGGATTTGGAGGCAGTGAAATTGGTATTGTGGGGCTGGATGTCCCAATGATTTGGATTCTTATTTTCTCTAGCATTCTAGCAGTTGTCTTCTTAGTTCTTGCAACACTTCGAATGAGCCGCCGTATGCATCAATAAGACTTTACAAAAACTTTACAAAAACATCACCTGTTATGGTGGTATATTAAAGACAGAACTACCTATAATGATGTTGATCATTAATACTAAAAGGAGATCAACATGAAAAAATTATTCGTAGGATTATCTGTCTTTTTATTTGCAGTAATACTTGCTGCTTGTACACCAAGTAGCGATACTTTTGATGAAAGTAAGAACATCACCGTCTATACAAGAGACACCACATCAGGGACTCGTGTTGGATTTATGGATGGGATTGGATTTAGTGAAGCAGCAGCGAATGACTCAGTCTTAGTTGAAGGATTTGTTATTCAAGATAATACACAGATATTTACCTCCATGCAAACAGACCTTTATGGGATTGGTTATGTCTCATTATCAACCGTAACCAGTCAAGTCAAAGGTTTAAAGTATGATGGGGTTGCACCAACGGTTGCAAACGTCATTAATAATACCTATGGTTTAAAACGTCCATTTAATTATATGGTTCGAAGCGAGGGTGATTATTCATCAGAGACAGTAGAACAATTAGTCGAAGCATTTGTAGCATTCTTAGGAACAACCGATGCTGCAGATATTATTAACAATAATGGTGCAGTTGCATTACCTGCAACAGCAACTTGGGACTCCATTAAAGCGGATTATCCTGTGACTGCACAAGACAACTCGGGTGTGACAGTTCGTTTTGGTGGATCAGATTCGATTCAAAAGGTTGCTCAAGCATTAACCAGTGCCTTTAAACCTAAAGCCGGTAACTTTATTGCAGAACATGACCATACCGGTTCAGGTGATGCTTATAAGAGAACCAATGACCCAGCGATTAAAGATACTGCTGTTGGTAAAGATGTTGGATTTGCATCACGTCCATTTAGTGCATCAGAAATTGCTGGTACAGTCGAATCAGAAAGAGGACAACTTGCATGGGATGCAATTGTTGCAATCGTTCATAATGATAACCCAGTCTCTAATATCACCGGAGCTGAACTAAAAAATATATATTCAGGTGTATTTAAAACCTGGGCTGAACTACTGAATGCTCAAAACTAATAAAAAGCCCAGATTGATAGGGCTTTTTAACTAAAAAAGGAGCGATATCTAATGATCGCATTCGATTCAAAAAAAGTAAATAAGAACAAAATACTTGATGGTTTTGTCAAACAATTATTGTTTATATTTACCTTGATTTCAGCTTCCTTCATTTTCATTATTGTAGGTGTTATTCTCGTTAAGGGAATAACACCTTTTATCACCAATAATAATGGTCTTGGAACGGTGAATTTGTTTACTTTTGTAACAGGTGATACATGGTTAACGGGAGAAGCGTTTCACTCTAATCTTTATAGTATCGGATTTATCATTGTTTCAACGGTTTTTATCGCAATTTTATCATTATTAATCTCGTTACCAATTGGGGTATTAACGGCATTATTTATCGCGAAGATTGCACCTGTTAAAATAGCGGGAGTATTAAGAACTGCAATTGAAATGTTAGCTGCCATTCCATCCATCATCTTTGGGCTTTTTGGTGCAAGTGTTATTAAACCATTTGTCTATAATTTATCAGCAATCTTGGGTTATCAATCCAAAGGTGGTAACTCGATGCTTGCGACAATTCTTGTTTTATCAATTATGACGATTCCAACGATTGCAACCATCTCAGAGGTTGCCATTCGTAGTGTTGATAAGAATTTGATTGATGCGTCCTTAGCCCTTGGTGCGACGAAGACTCAAACTCACTTTAAGATTGTTTTATCAGCGGCAAAATCAGGTATTTTTGCAGCAGCTATCCTAGGTATTGGTAGAGCATTAGGGGAGGCAACTGCTGTTTCACTTGTAGCAGGTGGAAGACGTAGTGGTTTCTCACTCGATATTCTTGATACCACGTCAACATTAACATCCATTATGCTTGAGGGATTAAAAGAAACTACTGGACTCGATTATGATATTCGTTTTTCGGTTGGGATTATTTTGATGATTATTATATTGATTACAAATTTCAGTTTAAATTCGATTAAACGAATGGTAGGTCAAATCGATGTTAAATAAAAGAAAATTCTTTGATGGCATTCGTTTATCGTCAACTTATCTTGCAGCAATTTTAAGTTTTCTAGTTTTGTTACTGATTCTAATTCAAATCTTTTCAAGTGGGATTCCACTTCTAAATCTTGATTTAATGACGAATAACTTTGAATCAGTCACATATATTTCCGACTTAAAAGAAGGAGAAATACCAGGTAATTATCCAACGAATCAAAACTTTGGCGATGATGTGTATTACTCGGAAAAATGGGGTTTAGCGTTAAGAGATGATACCGATTTATTAGGTAAAAATATTATCTATATCGAATACATTCATCCGAATTCACCGCTATTAACAATGAATAATAAAGGAGTTGGACAAAGTGATTTAACACTTTCAAATAAGTATTCAATTATTAGGATTGCCTTTGAATCAGCACCTTCAGCATTATCGATTCATGGTGCAGAAAATATGATAGGACTTCTAGATTTAGAAAATTCAATTCGAGAACTTGAGTTTCAAGCCCCAGGCGGTGGAATTAGAGGATCAATTATTACAACTCTCATCTTAGTTGGGCTAACACTCGTCTTTGCATTACCAGTTGGTATAGGGGCTGCGATTTATTTAAATGAGTATGCAAAAGATAATCGACTTACAAAATACTTAAGAAACTTCATTGAAACCTTAACAGGGGTTCCATCGATCATTTATGGATTGATGGGTCTAGCCTTATTTGTTCCAATCACGGTCTCACTTACTAATGCTAATGGTGGTAACTTAATCTCTGGTGCTCTCACTTTAGCGGTTATTGTCTTACCAGTCATCATTAGAACAACCGAAGAATCCTTAAAGGTTGTTCCACTTGATTATCGCTATGCATCTTTAGCACTTGGTGCCAATAAGACACAAACAACCTTTAAAGTCGTTCTTCCAAATGCACTACCTGGAATTCTTACCGCAACACTACTTGCGATTGGTCGAATTATTGGTGAAAGTGCGGCACTCGTCTTTGCAATTGGGACAGCAATCAAAGATGATATTTATTTAAATGATAAATCGACGTCATTATCGGTTCATATTTGGGCAATGATGACTGATGAACCAGCCAATATTGAACTATCAAATACAATCGCATTAATTATTCTAGTAATTGTACTTGCACTTAATCTATTTGTCAAATGGATTTCTAGTCGATTTACAAGAAAGTATAAGGAGAAGTTAGCATGACACAAGAAATCTTATTTAAAGTCAATCAACTGAATCTATATTATGGTACAACACAAGCTTTAAAGAATATTAACTTAGACATATATCCTAAAGAAGTGGTTGCTTTAATTGGACCATCAGGTTGTGGTAAAAGTACGTTTATTCGAACCCTTAATCGAATGAATGATTTAATTGATCAATGCAAAATAGATGGTGAAATTTGTTATTGTAATAAAAACATCTATGCACCTGATGTTGATGTCTATGAATTAAGAAAGAAAGTGGGTATGGTTTTCCAAAAACCAAACCCGTTCCCAATGTCTATTTATGATAATGTTGCGTATGGTCCTAAGTGCCAAGGTATTAAAGATAAACAAGAACTAGATGTCATCGTTGAAGAATCTCTTCAACAAGCAGCACTATGGGACGAGGTAAACACTCGTTTGCATGAATCAGCATTATCCTTATCGGGTGGTCAACAACAAAGACTATGCATTGCAAGAGCGCTTGCGATGAAACCAGATGTCTTATTGATGGATGAACCAACCTCTGCACTTGATCCAATTGCAACTTCAAAAATTGAAGATTTAATCTTTAATTTAAAACAAAAATACTCCATTATTATTGTGACTCATAATATGCAACAAGCTTCCCGTATTTCAGATCGATGTGCATTCTTTTATTTAGGAGAGATTGTTGAATATGATTTAACGAATAAACTATTCACCAATCCAAAAGAACAAAAGACCGAAGATTATATCTCTGGTAAGATGGGATAATTAAAAAAAGGGGGATTAACATGCCACTTAGAGCATCGCTTTTAAAAGCAATCGAAGAATTAAAAACGGAAGTCGTTACGATGGCGGATTTAGTATTACATAATATTTCAGAATCATTTTTAGCATTTAAGAATAATGATACTAAAAAGGCATTAGAACTTATTAAATCAGATGAACAAGTCGATAAGTATGAAGAGGATATCGCGAAGAATGCATTAAGACTCATTTGGAAAGAACAACCTATGGCGCACGATTTAAGAATGGTGACAGGTATTTTAAAACTGATTACCGATTTAGAAAGAATTGGTGATCACGCTGCTGATATTTCAGAAATCACCTTGCATATTGGTAATCTACACAATCAAAGAACCTTACCTAAGACAACCATAATGAGTGAATCAGCTTATGATATGGTCTTTAACGCGATTAACGCTTTTGTTAAACTCGATTTAACACTTGCTCAGCAAGTGATTAAAGATGATGATATTGTAGATGGACAATTTGATGATGTGATGAAAAGTGTGACAGAACAAATAAAAAATGATAGTATTGAATCAGAGTATGCTGTCTCAGTCATCATGGTCGCTAAATACATGGAACGAGTTGCTGACCACGCAGTGAATCTCGCAGAGTGGACGACTTTTATCATTACTGGAGAACATAAATCAACCCCACTTATCTAAAGGAGCAAGTCATGAAGATATTCTTTTTAGAAGATGATCCACAAGTCTCATTTATCATCCGAAAAACGATTGAAAATGCAGGATTTGAAGCCTTCGGTTTTGATTTATCGGAAAAGCTAATAAAAACTCTAGAAACTGAAGTCCCTGATTTAATGTTACTAGATATCATGATGCCAGATATTTCAGGACTTGATGTCTTAAAACATGTTAGAAAGTTTTATAAGCATATACCAATTATCATGATCTCAGCACTTGGTTCTGAAATGGATAAGGTTAAAGGTCTTGATTTGGGGGCAGATGATTACATCACTAAACCATTTGGTGTTTTAGAACTCACTTCAAGAATTCAAGCACATCTTCGAAAAGTTAACAACAAACAAATCTATCAAAAGGAAAACCTAACGCTTGATAAGACGAACCATCAATGCATGATTGATGGTGAGACAATTAACTTAACCAATAAGGAATTTGATATCTTAACCATTTTATTAACCCATGATGGACAAATTGTCACCAAGGAACAACTTTTTAATGAGGTGTGGCAAATGGATGCATCCATTGAAACAAGAACCCTTGATATGCATATGAAGAGCTTACGACAAAAGATTTCTACTGCCGCATTTTCTATTGAAACCATTCGTGGAATAGGTTACCGTATATGAAAGTTGAAAAAGTTATCTACATTATCACATCTTTAGTCATTGGGGTACTATTGCTCATATACTTTCTAGTTGATTTAGCAAGTTCCACCAATCCTAACCGGACGGATATGATCGTCTTTTTTGCTTTTTTCTTCTTGATAGAAGCACTAATCTTCTATATATACCATTATGTAAGACAAGCATATGAGAATAAAGCAAAAAAAGAACGACGCTTATTTGAAGCACGTGGAATAGTCTTAAGAGATAAAGAAAACCCAATTGAAGTATTAACTGGTGAAGTTGATAAACTAAAGAAAGATTTAAACTCAAAAGATAGTCAGCTCTCATTCATGATGTCACATACCGGGCAAGGGGTAATCTTAATTGATTATAATAAACAAATCAATTTTGCTAATCCTAGAGCATACGACCTTCTACAAATGATTAGGATTAATCAATCGAAGAGTTATATTGATATGATTCGATTTGTTGAAATTAAGAACTTGATTGAAGAAGTATTTAAATCTCAAGAACCAACCAATAGAGAGTTCATGATTAATCAAAAAAACATATTAATCAAAATGATTCCAACCGGACTTGAACATGACAAGCATGTTTTAGTTTTAATTGATGACTTAAGTGAAAGAAGAAGTTTAGAAAATATTAAGAAAGATTTCTTTAATTTTGCAGGTCACGAACTAAAAACTCCAATTACCGTATTAAAAGGATATGCTGAGTTAATCTATCATCAAATTATTAAAGAACAAGAAGTTAAAGAGATTGCAGAAAAAATGATTAATCAAACAACCGTGATGACAGAGTTTGTTGATGATATGTTAATGTTATCAAGACTAGAAACTTATACGGATGCACCGCTTGTTGATGTAAACTTAAAAGCATCGCTTGATAAAGTAATTGAATCTCTAAAAACCTTTATTGAGAGTAAGAGTATTAAACTTCGGATGTATAGTGAAGAAATCATTTATCAAGCAGATCCAATCGATATCGAGAAACTATTTAAGAATTTAATCGAGAACTCTATTAAATATAATAAGGATCAAGGTACGATTGATATTAGACTTGAAAAAATCGGTCAAAAAGTTATTTTTTCAATTCAGGATAGCGGCATGGGAATACCAGAAGATGAAAAACTAAGAATTTTTGAACGTTTTTATCGTATCAGTAAGACTAGAACAATATCAGGTACCGGTCTAGGGTTATCAATTGTTAAGCATATTGTGGGTAAATATCATGGGACAATTGATGTTGATTCAGTTGTTGATAAGTACACAAGATTTACC
>JAEYXZ010000083.1 GCA_023431045.1 Bacillota bacterium
AGACATGGTCTTAGGTAACTACTATTTAACCATTGAAGAAAGAAAAGATCGTGTGTTTACTGGCGATAATGCAGGAACACGTAGTGCAGAGCATCAAATGAAACACCGTAATGAAGGTGCATTCTATTCATCGATTGAAGAAGCGAAGATTGCTTATGAAAATGGTGAAATCACCCTTCATACAAGAATTCTATTAAAACCTGAATCCGTTAAAGATACATTCACAAAAGAACAACAAAATATGTATCTAGTAACAACTTTAGGTAAACTTATCTTTAACTCAATTCTACCTCCAACATTCCCATACGTTAATGAACCTTCTCAGTCAAATCTAGAAGATAAGACACCAGATAAGTACTTCTTAGCAAAAGGATTAAATCCAAGAGTAGAACTAAAGAATATGCCATCCCCTGAACCATTTAAGAAAAAATTCTTATCGATGGTTATTGCCCAAGTCTTCAAACAATTCCACATCTCAGAAACATCTAAGATGTTAGATAAACTGAAAGACTTAGGATTCAAGTATTCAACCGTTGCAGGTATTACTGTTTCATTTGCTGATATTAACGTCTTCTCGAAGAAAGAAGAAATGATTGAAGCGACCCAACACGCCATTGATGAAATTGAAAATTGGTATGAAGATGGATTATTAACAGACTCTGAACGTAAGAAATTAGTCATTCAAAAATGGACAGATGTTAGAAGTGAAATTCAAGCAGGCTTAATGGCTGAGTTTGATCGCGATAACAACATCTTCATGATGGCTGACTCTGGAGCACGTGGTAACGCGTCAAACTTCTCACAGTTAGTTGGTATGCGTGGACTCATGAGTAACCCTCGTGGGGAAACCATTGAAGTCCCAGTTCAATCATCCTTCCGTGAAGGATTAACCGTTTCTGAGTTCTTTATCTCGACTCACGGTGCTCGTAAAGGTTCCACAGATACAGCGCTTAAAACCGCTGAATCTGGTTACTTAACTCGTCGATTGGTTGACGTCTCTCAAGATGTCATCATCGTTGAGGAGGATTGTGGATCTGAACGTGGATTATTAGTCCAAGCAATTAAAGATGGCGATAAAGAAATCGTGCCTCTATATGACCGTATTTATGGTCGCTTTGCTGCACGTGATGTCATCAATCCTAAAACAAAAGCTGTGCTTGTTAGACGTAATGAATTAATTACCGATGAAATTGGTAAGCAAATCATTCAAGCGGATATTAAGCAAGTTGAAATTAGAAGTATTCTAACCTGTGACTCTGATCATGGTATTTGTGCGAAAGACTACGGTATTAACCTTGCGACGAACCAACTTGTTGAAGTTGGGGAAGCGGTCGGGGTTGTTGCTGCTCAATCAATTGGTGAACCAGGTACTCAGTTAACCATGAGAACCTTCCATACTGGTGGGGTCGCATCCGGTTCAGATATTACTCAAGGGTTACCACGTATTCAAGAATTATTTGAAGCACGTAATCCAAAAGGTAAAGCACTTATTGCCGAAGTCAATGGAAAAGTTAAAGATATCCAAAGACGTGGTGGATCATCAATTGTTACACTCGTTGATGATGCTGATAAAGAATACAAATACACGCTTGATCCAAATATTGAATCACTCGTTAAAAAAGGACAAACTGTTCTTGCGGGACAAAAATTATCCCCAGGTTCCATTAATCCTAAAGAATTATTAAGAGTTTCTGATGTTGAAGCATCACAAATGTATATCCTAGAAGAAGTTCAAAAAGTTTACCGTGCGCAAGGGGTTGAAATTTCAGATAAGCATATCGAGGTCATTATTCGTCAAATGCTTAGAAGAATTGTTGTTATCGTTGAAGGTGACACAACACTCTTACCAGGAACTGAAGTCTCAATTGCTGAATTTAAGCGTGCCAACCGTGATGTCATGGCAACCAACCCTAGAGGTCGTTTAGCAGTTGGACGTCCAATCCTTTTAGGAATTACAAGAGCATCCCTACGTTCTGACTCATTCTTATCTGCTGCATCCTTCCAAGAAACAACAAGAATCTTAACTGATGCTGCAATTAAAGGTAAAGTTGATGAACTCCACGGTCTTAAAGAAAACGTCATCATTGGTGGACTCATCCCTGCAGGTACTGGTATTCTTCAAGAATCTTTCTTCTATTACGATAAACCACAACCTGAACTTGATGATCAAAACGATTTAATGGATTAATAAGATTAAGATCAATCGAAAGATTGGTCTTTTCTTTTATATGGTAATGGTTTGTTGTATAATTAACCATGTTGAAACTATCCTTATTATTAGAAAAGAGACATTTATGAACTTAGAAGCTATTAAAAATTATAAACCTATAAACGAACAAGAAAAAACCGATCAAAATGCGATGCTAGAATTCGCAAAAAGAAATCCAGATTCATTTTTAAGAACGAATCTCATGGCACACTTCACGAATTCAGCGATTATCACTAATGAAGATAAAAATAAAGTTCTATTCATCAATCACTTGATCTATCAATCCTGGGGTTGGGTTGGTGGACATAATGATGGTAATGAAGATTTTTTAGATATGGTGCTACAAGAAGCAGGTGAAGAAACCGGTGTAACTGGAATTAAACCACTCCTAACTGAACCGGTATCCCTTGATAATATTTATGTCCCATACCACATCAAAAATAAAAAGTTTGTTGGTGATCATATCCATATGAACTTAACCTATTTACTTGTTGCGGATGAAACGAAAGAATTAATCATTAAAAAAGATGAGAATAGTGGAGTTCGCTGGTTTGATTTAGATGATGTCTTAAACCATGTTTCAGAACCTCGAATGGTCTACATTTATAAGAAGGTTTTTGAGATTCTAAAACAACTCTAAATACCATCATCTAGTCAATAGATTTTAGTTAACATTTAACTAGAAATGGTGCAAAAAGTTGCTATTTCGAGCGTTTTAGGGTCTAAACCTAAGGAAATGAGCATCAATTATATTGAATTTTTGTTGTATTAAGAGTATAATACATTATGGTATATCGACTATGGTCAAGTTTTTGTGTTTGGGGAGATAACACATAAACTTGCTTATCAAAAAGAGGCTGATTAATTTCAGCCTCTTTTCATTATTAAATACGCGCATGTATAGAGGTGTTATAATAGAGATAGAAAAGGGAATGAAAATATCAAAGGAGGGATCTTATGTTTTCATATGAAAAAGGACGTTTCTATTTAAATGATGCAGGTGGTTCTATGCTTGCAGAAGTTACTTTCACAGAAGAAAAAGAAGATGTTTATATGATTGATCATACGTTTGTTGATCCAAGTTTAAGAGGACAAGGCATTGCCGGTAAACTTGTTTATGAAGTTGTTAAAAAAGCACTATCTGAAGGTAAAAAAATCATCCCACTATGCCCGTTTGCAAAGCGAGAGTTTGAGAATAAGAAAGAATACCATGTCGTATGGTATGGTCATCACGAATAAACGAACCGTAAAACGCTAATTGATAGATTAAAAATCGATTAGCGTTTTTTTGTGGTGAAAATGCTTTTTTAAGCAAAAGATGTTGACATTTATCACCTAAAAATATATAATTAAAAAGGCGTGAATAATAACTCACACAAACAAATTCATTTATGGCTTCACAAAGCCAAAATATAGAAAATGATACGCATGGTAACGTGTATCAGGAAAGGAAAACTATGCCTACTATATCACAATTGATCTCTACTCCACGCGAAGACAAAGGGTATAAATCAAAATCACCAGCACTTCAATATGGTTTTAATACACTCCATAAAGCTAGAAGTTCTTATGCTTCACCACAAAAACGTGGCGTCTGCACCCGTGTTACAACCATGACACCTAAGAAACCTAACTCTGCCTTACGTAAGTATGCCCGTGTTAGATTATCAAACCTAACTGAAGTTACTGCGTATATCCCAGGAGTTGGACACTCACTTCAAGAACACTCCGTTGTATTAGTTCGTGGTGGTCGTGTTAAAGACTTACCAGGGGTTAGATATCATATCGTTCGTGGAACACTAGATGCTACTGGTGTTGCAAACCGTAAACAAGCTCGCTCTAAATACGGTGCGAAGAGACCAAAAGCTGTTGCAGCTAAAAAGTAATAAAACAAACATAGAAATTTTCACACTTAAAAATCGAAAGGAAGAAGGTGAACATTATGCCTCGTAAAGGACACATCGTTAAACGTGATGTATTGCCAGATCCAATTTACAACTCCAAATTAGTGACTCGTATCGTAAACACTATTATGGTTGAAGGTAAAAAAGGAACTGCTCAAAGTATTTTATATGGCGCATTTGGTCGTATTAAAGATCAAACTGGCCGTGAACCAATTGACGTTTTCAATGAAGCTTTAAATAATGTATCGCCAATCTTAGAAGTTAGAGCGCGTCGTATCGGTGGACAAAACTATCAAGTACCTGTTGAAGTTCGTCCAGAAAGAAGACAAGCACTCGCTTTAAGATGGCTCGTACAATATGCTAAGTTACGTAATGAAAAAACAATGGAAGAAAGATTAGCGAAAGAAATAATGGATGCAGCAACAGGACAAGGAGCATCCGTTAAGAAACGCGAAGAAACCCATAGAATGGCTGAAGCAAACCGTGCTTTCGCTCACTATAGATGGTAAGATAGGAGAAAAATATGCCTCGTCAATATACACTAGATAAGATGCGTAATATCGGGATCATGGCCCATATTGATGCTGGTAAAACTACGACTACCGAACGTATTTTGTATCACACCGGAAAGATTCACAAAATTGGAGAAACCCATGATGGCGCTGCCACTATGGACTGGATGGCACAAGAACAAGAACGTGGTATTACCATTACTTCCGCGGCAACTACAGCTTACTGGAAAGGATATCGTGTCAACATTATTGACACTCCAGGACACGTTGACTTCACCGTTGAAGTATCAAGATCATTAAGAGTTCTTGATGGCGCGGTAACAGTCATTGATGCTCAAGCTGGGGTTGAACCTCAAACAGAAACGGTTTGGAGACAAGCAACTGAATATAAAGTTCCAAGAATTGTCTATGTTAATAAGATGGACAAGATTGGTGCAGACTTCAAACATGCTATTAAAACTCTCCACAATCGTTTAGGCGTAAAAGCCAATGCAATACAATTACCAATTGGATCAGAAGTTGATTTCAATGGAATCGTGGATTTAATTGAAATGACTGCAACCCACTACAGTGGAGATGCAGACGAAACAGCTGAAGCAATTGCAATCCCAAGCTACTTACTCGAAGATGCAAAGAAAATGAGAAATGAACTCATTGAATCAGTTGCTGAATTTGATGATGAATTGATGATGACTTACCTTGAGGGTGAAGAAGTCTCAGTTGAATTATTAAAGAGAGCAATTCGTAAAGGAACGCTTGCAGTTCAATTCTTCCCAGTTGTTTGTGGATCATCATTTAAAAACAAAGGTGTTAAGAAGGTTCTTGATGCTGTCATCGATTACTTACCTTCACCAATTGATATTGACTCTGTAAAAGGCGTTGATTCACATGGTGAAGAAGTTGTTAGACATCCATCTGATGATGAACCATTTACTGCGCTTGCATTCAAAGTCATGACTGACCCATTTGTTGGTAAGCTCACATTCTTTAGAGTTTACTCAGGAAAAATCAGTGCTGGATCATATGTCCAAAACACCAATAAAGATCAAAGAGAAAGATTCGGTCGTATTCTCCAAATGCATGCCAATAACCGTGAAGAAATCAAAGATGTCTATGCGGGTGAAATTGCTGCTGCAGTTGGTTTAAAGAATACAACAACCGGGGACACATTAACTTTAGAAGGCGATGATGTGATCCTTGAAAGAATGCATTTCCCTGAACCGGTTATCGAAATTGCAGTTGAACCAAAAACTAAGAATGACCAAGACAAAATGGGAGCCGCTTTATCAAAACTTGCTGAAGAGGATCCAACATTTAGAACTTATACCAACTCTGAAACAGGTCAAACCATCATTGCTGGTATGGGTGAACTTCACTTAGATATCATCGTTGACCGTATGAGACGTGAATTCAAAGTTGAAGCTAACATTGCTGAACCACAAGTATCTTACCGAGAAACCATCACCGTACCTGCTGAAATCGAATCTAAATTCGTTCGTCAGTCCGGTGGTCGTGGACAATATGGACACGTTGTGATTCAATTCGAACCAAATCCTGGTAAAGGCTTTGAATTCGTTGATAAGATTGTTGGTGGTGTCATTCCTCGTGAATACATCCCATCAGTTCTAAAAGGACTTGAAGAAGCATTACCAAGTGGTATTCTTGCTGGATTCCCAGCAATTGATATCAAAGCAACCTTAGTCTTTGGATCATACCATGAAGTTGACTCTTCTGAAATGGCCTTCAAAGTTGCTGCCTCAATGGCATTAAAAGAAACTAAGACTAAAGCTCAAGCAGTCATCTTAGAACCAATCATGGACGTTGAAGTTGTTACCCCTAATGATTACGTTGGTAACGTCATCGGTGACTTAACATCACGCCGTGGTAGACTTGAGTCTCAAGAAGGAAGAGGAAACGCAATTGCCATCCGTGCATTCGTTCCACTTGCTGAAATGTTTGGTTATGCAACAGCACTTAGATCAAACACTCAAGGAAGAGCGACCTTCATGATGCAATTCGACCATTATGATAAGACACCTAAGTCCATTATGGAAGAAATTATTAAAAAACGTGGTTCCAATTAATCCACTTGAAAATTAATTAACAATAAGTTAAAATAATCTATGGTAGATTATTATTTCAAAAAAGAAATATAGGAGGATTTTGCATCAATGGCAAAACAAAAGTTTAACAGAACCAAACCACACGTTAACGTTGGTACAATTGGTCACGTTGACCATGGTAAAACAACTTTAACTGCTGCAATCACAACTGTACTAGCTTCAAAAGGTCTAGCTGAAAAAAGAGGTTATGACCAAATCGACGCTGCTCCAGAAGAAAAAGAACGCGGTATTACAATTAACGCTTCACACGTAGAATATGAAACAGTCAAAAGACACTATGCACACGTAGACTGCCCAGGACACGCTGACTATGTTAAAAACATGATCACCGGTGCTGCGCAAATGGACGGAGCAATCTTAGTTGTTTCTGCTGCGGATGGCCCAATGCCACAAACTCGTGAACACATCTTATTATCACGCCAAGTTGGTGTTCCTAAATTAGTTGTTTTCTTAAACAAATCTGATTTAGTTGAAGATGATGAATTACTAGACTTAGTTGAAATGGAAGTACGTGAATTACTTTCAGAATACGACTTCCCAGGTGATGACATTCCTGTCATCCGTGGATCTGCATTATTAGCTCTTGAAGGAGATGCTAAGTGGGTTGCTAGAGTTGAAGAATTAATGGATGCAGTTGATAACTATATCGACACTCCAGTTCGTGCAACTGACAAACCATTCTTAATGCCAGTTGAAGACGTCTTCACTATTACTGGTCGTGGAACTGTTGCTACAGGTCGTGTTGATCGTGGTACAGTTAAAGTCAACGACACTGTTGAAATCGTTGGTATTAAAGATACTCGTTCAACTGTTGTAACTGGTGTTGAAATGT
>JAEYXZ010000078.1 GCA_023431045.1 Bacillota bacterium
AATTAAGTCACCTTTAAGTATGACTCTAGCGGTTGCACCAGTTTCAGTTTTAATTTGTTCTTCTGCTTTTTGATCAGCAATTGACATTCTCACATACCCGCCTTGTTTAATTAAAGCCTTGAATTCATCATAGGATTTAGCAGTGTACGTGTGATTATCAGCATGTGTTTTAGCACGGACATACATTTCATCATGCATTTTCTTTAATGCATTTGGGATGAATGTCTTAAGTTCATCAATTGCAACTTGGACTTTTTCTCTGGTGTGTCTAAAGACAACTGTCACCACACCATTTTCTAAATCACGTGGTCCAACTTCAATTCGAAGTGGAACACCTTTCATTTCATACTCACTAAACTTCCATCCTGGAGATTTCTTAGAATCATCAACTAAGACACGATAGTTCTTTGATAGTTTTTCAGCAATCTTTTTAACGGTTTGATTGACATCATCGTTACTACCAATTGGTATCATAACGAGTTGAGTTGGTGCAACATATGGTGGTAAGACTAATCCATTATCATCACCATGAACCATGATGATCGCACCGATTAAGCGAGTTGAGACACCCCATGATGTTTGGAATGCATATTGGATTTGGTTGGATTCATCGGTAAACTTAATATCAAATGCTTTAGCAAATTCATTACCAAAGTAATGAGAAGTTCCTGATTGAAGTGCTTGACCATCATGCATTAATGCTTCAATCGCGTAAGTTTCTTTTGCTCCTGCAAATTTTTCACGTTCTGTTTTGCGACCAGTAACAAATGGAATAGCAAGTAAATCCTTACCTAATTTTTCATAAGTCTTTAACATGGATAAAGTTTCTTTTTTAGCCTCTTTTGCGGTAGCATGAACAGTGTGACCCTCTTGCCATAAAAACTCTTTACCACGTAAGAATGGACGTGTATTCTTTTCCCAGCGAACCACACTACACCATTGGTTATATAGTTTTGGTAAATCACGGTGAGATTGAACAATTTTAGCATAATGGGTTCCAAATAATACTTCGGATGTCGGTCTAATAATCAGTCTTTCAGCGAGATCTTCAACACCGGTAGTTGTCACCATTGCCGTTTCAGGTGCGAAACCTTGAACATGGTCTTTTTCTTTTTGGAATAAGCTTTCAGGAATCATTAATGGCATATAGACATTTTGATGTCCTGTCTTTTTAAACTCTAAGTCTAAATACTTTTGAATTTGTTCCCAGATAGCGTAACCTAGTGGACGATAAATAATGAAACCTTTGGCTTCGCTATAATCCATTAATTCTGCTTTTAAACAAAGATCGGTATACCATTGGGCAAAATCTTTGTCTCTTGATGTAATACTTTCAACTAATTTTTTATGATTGCTCATGTTAATTTCCTTAAATTTTAATTGTTTTTCCTTCTTCAAATTTGACTTTTCTTTGTTTATACAAAAGTCCAAGTGCACGTTTAAATGCTTTTCTTGATAATCCAAATGCAGCACTGATAGTTTCACTATCGGTATCCGCTGTATAAGGCATGATGCCACTATGTTCATCAAGAATCTTCATAATTAAATCTGCATCATCTAATCGAACAACTTCTTTAGTTGCTGCAAGTGATCCTTCATATCCTTTTTCTGATTCATAAGTAATTTTAACGGTTACTTTTTGACCTAGACGGTAGGTTCCACGAAGATTACTTTTTCTAACTAATACGGTGTTACCTTCTTGAGTTAGAATGAATAAACCGATTTTACCTAAATCTTGAATGTGTCCTTCCACTTCATCATGAAGTGATAAATTTCCAACGACAACACGAAGTTCATTATAAGTCAGTGGTCTTGCAACAAGTTTTGATTTTAGAATCAGTTCAACTAAAAGTTGATCTCCAACGGTTGGCCATTCATCTGGGTTAGCGGGTAGGAAGTCTTTTGAAAGTAGGACATCTTTAGAGATTCCTAAATCCATAAACACACCTAAACCAGGATTAACTGATACGACTTTTAGAATTCCGGGTCGATCAATTTCAACGAGTGGTTTAGCAAGTGTTGCTGTTAGTCTACCCTTCGCATCAAAATATAAAAAAGCATCAACCATTTGATTCGGAACTAGTTCCTGATGGTTGGATTCGTTGACATGTAAAAAAACTTCTTCATTTTGTTCTGAACGAAGAATGTATGCGATGTCGGTTTTACGAATAACCTTTAATGAATTTGATTTTCCAATCGTTAATGCCATATAAAATCACCTATTTCATTATAACACTAAAAATAAAAATCCCACATGGGATTTCTAGTTTTCAAGTGCATTAATATAGCTTTCATAAGCATTCAAAAGTTGTTTATAAATATATTCTGCAAACGGTGATAAATCTTTTTCAACTTTGAATGTATCAAGTGATTGGCGATAGATTTCTTTTTCAGTTAATGGAATTGATAATGGCATATAACCATCAAACATTAAATGATAATTTAAGAGTAATCTTGCAAGTCTTCCATTCCCATCTAAAAACGGATGGATTTTTAAGATGCTTGCATGAGCAAAAGCAGCTTTTTGAACAGTTGAACCACGGAAATGATCTAAATCATAAACAAACTTAGCCATCCGATCATAAACCTTCATATAATCTGGTGGTTGATGCATTGAATCTTTAAGTCTGACATTAACTTGGCGATATCGTCCACCCTGAACAATACCTTCCATAATCATTTCATGTAAATCCTTAATGACTTCTTCATCCATCTTTTTACGTTGCATGACGAGTCTTTGGACATATTGAAAAGCTTTCGCATAATTGAGTGCTTCTTTTTGTTCTCTTTCAGGGAGAAAATCAAATAGCACTTCACTACTAAGTAATTCGGCAACTTTATCTTTTGTGATGCCGTTCTTACCTTCAATGGTAATAGATTCATAGGTAAAGGTTGTCACAAAGTTCTTCATTAATTCTTGAACTTTGTCTTCACCGACTTCATCTCTTAACTCATTGAAGTGAAACTTGTCAACTTCTAAAAGATCTTTTTCCATGATTATCGCCTCTCTATAATCCCATTATAGCAAATAATTACTTTTCTTCAAGTCTATAAGAAATGAAAAGGGACTAAACTTAGTCCCTTTGATCGCCAATTGAATTTATTAGATTTTAGTGACGTTTGCAGCTTGTACACCGCGATCGCCATTCTTAACTTCAAATTCTACTTGGTCACCTTCAGCTAATGATTTGTAACCATCAACTTGAATCGCTGAATAGTGAACAAATACATCCTTGCCATCTGCTGCAGTTATGAAACCATAACCTTTACCAGCATCAAACCATTTAACAGTACCTTTCATTAAATGCTTTACTCCTATCTTTATGTCTAGGTTTTTCAACCTACAATCATTATACTCGATATCATATTAAAATACAATGCATTTAACAACAAAGTTTTTTTTGATGTTGTTTTTTACTTTATACTTATGTATAATAATATTTGCTGCCCCCATAGTTCAGTGGCAGAACGCATCCATGGTAAGGATGAAGCGAATGTTCGATTCAATCTGGGGGCACCATTTTAACAGTACTAGAGCGATTAGATTGCCACTAATCGCTCTTATTTTTTTTCTTGTAAATGATATATCTTGATAATGTATTTGCCCACATATTGTTTGTATACTACATGAAAAGAAACTATTCATGATTTTTCAAATGATTGTCAAGAACTAATAGGTAATGTTCGATTCAATCTAGGGGCACCATCTTTACCATATTCTCGTAATTAGACCACCATCAACTGACTTTATTTTATAATAGGTAATTCGATAGGTAGCTCAAATGGTTCATAAATCCAAGCGTTGGTTGATGAGTGTTGTCGTTTAGGATTCAATAAATAGGAACTACCATCGACTAATTTGAGTGCATGGTTGGTATAAACTTCCCAGTATTGTTTAACCTCATCATCCACTTTGAAAACGAGATCTTTTTGTTTTTCTAAAAGTTCTAATGCTCTATCAAGTCCTTGTTCAATATAGGATAAATAGATTAAGAATTGATATAGTATAAATCCATCCTCTGTCTTTGGTAATCGATCAATAAGTTTTATGAGTTTATCATTAATCCCAACACATCCGATTTCGCCTTCAAAGACGACTTGTTGTATATAATGTAATATGAGTGAAATCGAATGAGGATTACTGATACGTATTCCTTTATCAAGTTCAACTAAAGTTCGATGCCATAAATACTCACTTGATGCTTTTTGACTTGTTGAGTATGACATGGCTGAGATTAAATATGAAATGGTAAATCTTTCATTCGATCCAATATTCTTTTCAGCAATATAATCACCGTAGAGTCCCTGGTATGATACTTTTGATGCTTTGACAACAATTAAAGTTAATAGAATAGTTGATACACCTAAATAAAATAGAATTCCAGTAACTATATATAATGGGGTAAACAACATAATAATGTAAAAAGTAACCAACCCGATACAATAATAAATACTCATATTAGGACCAGCGAGTAATACTTTTTTCAGTATGTTCACGAGTTTAGTTTCTTCCTCAACGCTTGTGACAGGAGGTAAATCAGCAGCAACAAGTCCACCCATCAAAGTAAAGAATCTTGGGAAGAACTTAAACTTCCATCTTCCATCAATTTTCACAAAAACAAAACATAGTACATAAAAAGCTTTTATTTTAATGCCATGTCTTATAAATGAGAATAGATGTCCCAATTCATGGACTAAAATCACTAAGAAAATAGCTAAGAAAACATAAATAATATTTAAATACCATGGGGATGCACTAAGTCCACGTGAAAAATGTTCCCAAAAGCCTTGGAAACTTAACCATCCATTCATAAAACCTGCTGCAATTCCAATGATTGCTATGATTAATACACGATAAAATGTTTTCATATGAACCTCTAATCGTTTAAGATAATTATACATGATATTCTAAGTAAAAGATGAGAAACCTTAGTAAAACTAAATCTGAAAAAATTAGCATGAAGTTAACAAAGTAATCTTGACAAGTATATCTTAATTTGTTATCATAATAACGCGCTATACCAATGTCGGTGTCGTATAATGGTTATTACAAGGCCTTGCCAAGGCTTAGACGGCAGTTCGATCCTGCTCACCGGCTCCAAAATTTTTAATTTTAATAAGTACTCAACCGAGTACTTTTTATTTACTATTCGACAGAATTATTTTTTTTATTTATCTTATTCTTAAAGTGCAAGCTTTTCGTAATGTTTTTTTATCATAAAAGTTCTACTGGGGCGTGCTATAATAAACCTAACACACTTATAAATAAAAAGGGAAAGTATTCTTATGAAAGAAAAAACATTTGGTAAGAAAATAGCTTTTGCTACTGCTGATATCTTAGGTGGTGGTTCTTTTAATATTATTAATTTTTTATACACTGGATTCTTAGTACTTGCAGTTGGCTTAAGTGCTTATTGGGCTGGTGTGATCATTTTAGTTGCTAGACTTTGGGATGCAGTCATTGATCCAATCATGGGTTACATTAGTGATAAGACAAAATCAAGATGGGGTAAACGTCGAGTTTACTTAATTTTTGTTTCCCCACTATTAATAGTCTCACTTTATTTATTATTCTTCCCATATAATTTCCCAAATGAAATGCTAAGAGTTATTGCTTGCCTTGCAAGTTACTTATTATTTAGTACGGTACAGTCAGCAATTATGGTTCCTTATTATTCACTTGGTTCAGAAATTAGTAGTGATTATCATGAAAGAGCATCATATAACTCAGTTCGTTTAGGGTTTTCAATCTTTGCATCCATTCTATGTGTTGCAGTACCTGGTATGATTATTAATGCATTTGGTGATCAAGCAATTGGTTATCAAGTGATGAGTTTAACCTTTGGTGTTATCTTTGCTGTATCATCTTTAATTACTGGATTATTCGCTAAAGAAGAAATTGTGACTGAACCAACTAAAGCTAAGTTCAATGTTAAAGATCTACTCAAACCACTTAAACTTAAAACCTACCGTCAATATTTATATCTATTCTTAGTTGTTCAAATGTGTATGGCAATTATGAGTGGATTATTCTTCTTCTATATTGATTTCTATATTACAAAGACTCAAACTTATAATGGTGAATCATCCATGGTTGGATTGATTGCTGCTGCGTTAATGTTTGGTATGCAAATTGTTGCTCTTCCATTCTATTTAAAGACCATTGAAAAATATGGTAAAACATTTACTTATCGTTTAGGTACTTTTATTTGGATTGTTGTTGCATTATCAATTCTTGTTATTCCTCCTGATTTAGGACAAGTTTGGATTATTTATGTCATCGCCGCGTTAATGGGTTTTGGTATTTCAGGCCCAGGCTTAATCCCACACACGATGTTTGGTGATGTGGTTGATGCTGGACAACTCGTCTTTAAAGAAAGACTAGATGGACAAATGGGTGGATTTACAAACTTCATTAACCAAATCTCTCAAGCACTTGGACTTGCAGTCGCAATGTTTATTATCGGTTCCGCCGGATTTGTTGAAAACGATCTTGCAAATCCACCGCTTAATCCTTCACAACCAGAAAGTGCACTTTTAGCAATTAAATTAATTATGGCACTTGCGCCACTCATCTTAATGACAATTGGTATTATCGTTTCACATCGTTATAAGATTGATGCGAAAATGCAAGGGGAAATTAAACTCGCAATTGTGACCAATGAAAATGTCGAAAGTTTAGTTAAAGCACTCTAAGATGTTACCAAAAAGACCTAATCGATTCCTTTATTTAGTGGTTGGCTTCTTACTTAAATTAGTGGCCGTTTTTAAAGGACAAAAATATCATCATAAACTTAAAATTAAAGGTCCTGCTATCACTTTAAGCAACCATACCTCATGGTATGATTTTGCTTATACTTTTGCAGCAATCTATCCTTCTAGAACAACTTTCCTTGCTGCCGAAAAAATGTTTAAGGATCCTAAGATGGGTTTTTGGTTAAACCTCTCTAAATCGGTTCCTAAGAAGCTTTTCAGGGCAGACCCACAATCTGTATTATCAACCTTTAAACTCTTGAAACAAAACGAAATTGTATCGATTTTCCCAGAAGGTCAAATCTCAACAACTGGTCATCCAATACCGATTAGTTTTGCAATTGCTAAACTCATTAAAAAAGCTAAAGTTGATGTCTATGTCATTGCTCATGAATCGGCATGTTTGGTTGATCCTGCATGGAGTAAAAAAAGCTTTAGAGGTAAGATTTACACTGAGATGAAAAAGATACTCACATCCAATGATTTAATTCATTTGTCTGAGAAAGAAATCTATGATGTGATTGTCAATGAACTTGCAATTAACTCTGATGCAGTCAATCAAATCAAGAAACGAAAGTTTAAAGGAAATAACGTCAAAGGTTTAAATAATATTATTTATCATTGTAACAAGTGTGGTCATATTGGTTTAGAGGTCCATAAGAATCAACTCATCTGTCCTTCTTGTCAACATACACGTACCTATGATTATTATGGTTTACTCGATGGTAAAACCATTCATGATACTTATTATGATCAAAAACAACTATTCAAAGCAGAACTTGACCGCGATTCTTCATTCTCACTTAAGAGTGATGTCATCTTGGAAAGTTATCAAGATGACCTCATCAAACCCCTTGGTGAAGGTGAATTCACACTATCTATTAATGGCTACCACTACCAGGGAACTTATAAGAATCAACCACTAGATATCACCATTCCAATTGAGGATGTTCCAGCACTACCTGGCGATTTAGGTCGTAATATTCAAATCTACTATAAAGATGAGTTCTATCAATTTAAATTACCAATCTATTATTTACCAACACAGTTTATTTTATTCAGTGAACTGCTTTACGAAACGAAGACTGGTCATCAGTCAACTGGTGTATTCTAAATAAAAAAGGATTCAATGACAACAACTCGGTCATCATTGAATCCTAATTTTTTTTGAGTCTGATTATTCTTCTTCTGTTTCAAAATCCATGTAGGTTGATAAATCAACATCATCTACTTGGAATGCAGTGACTTCCCATGAACCATCACTCTCGTTTGATTCATATTCGTACTTTAATGCAATCTTTAATTCTGCATCAATATAGAATCTTGTCGCAAAAGTTTCACCTTGATCTGTAATTGAGAATTCATAAACTTTGACTGAACGACCGATAAATGTATCATTCTTAACAAATGTTAAGACATCCTCTACTAAATCAGCCCATCCAAAGATATAGAATCCTGATGCATCAAATCCTTCTACCAACACGTCGTAAAATTCAGCTGGGTATTCAGTTTTTGTTTCTGCATCTAGATCTAGTGAATAAGCGACTTCATCCGTAAATAAGAATCCTTCTGCATCATATAAATACAGTTTAAATTCACCATCTCTTGCAAGCGTATATGTCATCACTTCATCATCAGAATTTACTTCAAATGAAATTGAATAATTGTCCCCTACATTTGCAATTAATTGCTCCATACTATATGAATCATCAAGCTCAATGCCATCACCATCTTGATCATTTGTACAAGCAATTAATAAAACTGCTAGAAACATGATTGTCATGATACTTAATAACTTTTTCATATTCTATTTATCCTTTCTTTAATTTTTCACACAGGGAAAATTATACAATATAACATTTATAATACAAAATCATTTGCTTTTGATATTTTATGAAGCAAAATATGCCAAAAATAGTTGTTTACAAGAATTCATAGATTAACTTTTAATTAGAGTTAAAAAAAGAAAACCACAACATTTTTTAATCTTGTTGTGGTTTATTTTCAAGTGGATGCCTATGGATTTTTTGTTTAGCTTTTGCAAGGATGTCTTTAAATATTTCATAATGTTGAGCAGCCGTTTTGTCATCAAATGGTGGTCTTTTTTCACGAATCCATTGCTTTAAAGATTCCATTGATGCAAGAATAATTCTTTTGGTATCTTCTGGATAATCCATTTGGTCAGAGTGATCATCAAAATCCTTTTGATCTAAAATCATCATTCTGCCATTTGGAAACATTTTGATATCTAAATCGTAATCAATATATTTGATGGCTTCACCATCATAAACATATGGACTTGAAATGTTGCAGTAATAGTGAATACCATCCTTTTTCATCATCGCGATGATATTGAACCATTCCTTTTCAAAAAAATAACAAATCGCCGGTTCCTTTGTATACCAACTGCGACCATCATGTTCAATGACTTTAGTCGCTTGATTACCAGTAACCAAGTAATCCATATTATCATCAATGATGAAGGTGGATAACCAAACACGATGTAATGATCCATCATGTTTATAACTATGTATTTGTAGTTTTTTACCGCTTCTTAGCTTCATACTCAAACACCCTTTGTTGTATTATATCACAAGTTATTTTTCAATATAAAAAATAAAAAACGGCTTAAACCGTTTTTTGTAATTTATATGCTTCCTCGACCGCAAAGCGAAGTTTGGTTACTTGATCTCTTTTGGTCTTTGGATAAATATAGTATGAATCATTTAGAGTTGATAAAACAATCGCGTCAGCTACCACTTTATCAGTTCTTAACTTATAATCAAACTCAATATGAACAGAGTATAATGACTTTGTTTCTTTGACAAGATTAAGTGGTCCATTAAGATCAGTACCTGTCAACGTAAAGCCATCCTTGGTATGAACGAGTTTTCCATCTCCAAGTGAAATATATCCTTTCGCGTTTGGAAGGGATTCAATATAGACATCATCTTCAAAATGATATGTTCCATCGATTAATTGTTGTCTAGTGAATGATCTTTGAGTTTCATACCAATCAGGGATATGTGGATATTTAGTTTCTCCCTCACTTGCATGAAGGCGCCCATATTCATCTTGGTAGTGTTTCTTTCCGCAATGATTACACCAAATTTCAGTTCCATTAGAATCCATTTCAAACTCAGTTAAACATGATTCACATTGATATAGGACTTTATGTAGACCATGTGTTCTATTTTTGTCTGTAATTTTAATTTGGTTATCATATTGATATTTAAACTCATCATATTCAAAAGCCTTATGAATACGGTGATTGATTTCTTCGACGGATAATTGATCAATTTCATCTTTTGTGATGATTTGAGTCATATCTGCACGTAGAGGTACTTTACGGTTTCCCATATTCCATACCGGTTGAGATAAGAAATTACCGTGCATATTTAAAACAACGATTGGATGTTTTAATACTTTAGCCATCTTAGCAAGTGATTCTGGTAAGACTGCGGTGGTACCCATGACGGAGTAACATGCTTCAGGATATAAACAAGTGACTCTCTTTAATGTATCAAGTGAGTATTTAATTTGTTTAAAAAGTAGTGTATCTTGAGGTGTAAATTTACGTTTACCAATTGCACCAACACTTCTTAATAACCATTCACGACGAATGAATCCATCAACAGCAACAACATAGGTTGCACGTTTTGGAAAAATTGCATGTGTTGTTACCTTAAAATCTAAAAATGCATGATGTGTACAAAGTAATAAATAAGGTGGTTTTAAACCTTTCATATTGACCTTATTTACTTTTAATCCTTTTGGAATTGTTGCTGAGAAACTAAGTGCGTACGCAATCGGTGTCAAATACCATTTTTCTTTTAATGGTTTCTTAATCATATCAAAACGCTCTACATCATTCATGAGATTTAATACTTCTCCCTTCACCAATCATTTGGTGTACAAAGTAATCTTAACACAATTCATATAATCATAGTGATTATAAACTTATTAGTTGCATAACTAACCAAAGAAAAACCCTCAATAATGAGGGTTTATTGATTGATGAGTCACTATTATCGTGCTAACCATCCGCCATCAACAGCAAGCGTATATCCATTGATATAGCTTGAAGCTTCCGATGCTAAAAATACTGCTGGTCCAGCAACATCATCAGGAGTACCCCAACGACCGGCAGGAATTCTTTCTAGAATTTGTCCAGCTCTTGATTCATCATCACGAAGTGCTTGAGTGTTATTGGTAGCCATATAGCCTGGAGCGATTGCGTTAACATTAATATTATGTTTAGCAAGTTCATTAGCAAATGCCATCGTAATACCTTTAACACCTGATTTAGATGCAGTGTATGAAGGCACTCTGATACCACCTTGGAATGATAACATGGAAGCGATTGAAATAACTTTTCCGCCGTGTCCTTGTTTAATGAATTGGTTTGCTGCTGCTTGAGTTAAGAAGAATACAGTGTTTAAATTGATTGCCATAACAGAATCCCAATTATCCTTTGAGAATTCTAAGATATCTTGGCGTTTAATAATACCAGCATTATTAACAAGAATATCTAGTTTTCCATAAATCTTAACTACTTTTTCAACGAGTGCTTTAAGATCTTCTGGAGTTGCTTTAATAAGGTCTGCTTGAACGGCTGTAAATTCACCACCTAAAGCTTTAACTTTATCAACGGTATCTGCTTGTTCAGCCATGTAATCAACACCAACAACCTTCGCACCAGCTTGAACATAAGCTAGTGTAATTCCTTGACCGGTTGATGTTCCAGTCACTAATGCGACTTTACCTTTAAGACTAAATTTATCGATGTATGCCATATGTGTTAATCTCCTTTTATTTGATTATTTTAAATCGGTTGGCTTGATGAAATCCATATCATCATACGTTTGATTTTCACCGGTCATACCCCAAATAAAGGTGTATGCCTGGGTTGCAAATCCCGCGTGAATACTCCAAGATGGAGAAATCACGGCTTGCTCATTTTTCATCATAATATGTCTTGTTTCTTGTGGTTCTCCCATCAAGTGAACAACTAGACCATCTTCTGGTAAATTAAAGTAGAAATAGACTTCCATCCGACGATCATGTGTATGAGGTGGGAAGGTATTCCATGCATTTCCTTCTTCGAGTTCAGTCATCCCCATTTGAAGTGCGCATGTTTCACAAACTGCTGGATTTAAGTATTGATAAATGGTTCTAGCATTTAAATTATGAGAATTTCCAATCTTTCTTGGATTGGCTTTAGAAAACGGAATGTGAACAACCGGAAATACATGATGTGCCGGTGCACTATTAATATAGAATTTAGCAGGTTTCTTAGGGTCTTCAGATTCAAAGACAACTTCCTTAATTCCTTTAGAAATATAAATTCCATCTTTTGGAGCCATTGGGAATTTTTTTCCATCTAAGGTAATGCTACCTGCACCACCAATATTAATAACTCCTAATTCTCTTCTTTCTAAAAAGTATTGTGTACCAAGTTCTTTGGTACTACCCAAGATGACTTTTTGATTGACAGGCATACAACCCCCTGCAACAATTCGGTCATGATGTGAATAAGTAAATAGAATCTCATCTTGTTCGAAAATCTTTTCAATCAAGAATCTTTCTCTTAACTTTTTCGTATCATAGGATTTTACATCCTCTGGGTGGTTATTATATCTAACATCTAATTTCATCATTTGTCCTCCTTTTTAAAATGATTAATCAAATCTCTTATATAGGTTAAACTCGTCTTTATATCATCACCTTGAACCCCTTCAAAAATTAAGTAACTGTCTGGATTATGCTTTAGGATAATTGGGATAATTTCTTCATATCTCATGAGTCCCTTCCCCAATCCAACTTGAACTAATTTTTGATCAATAACGACATAATCTTTGAGGTGAAAAATAACGATATCTTGACTAAATAAATTGATACATTCTTTGAAAATTTCTAGATGATTCAGATGATTTTCAAGGTTTAAAAAATTGTATAAATAAACCGTAACTTTTAGCTTTGGATGATTGATTTCTTGAAGCAGTTGTTTCATTCTTTTTGGACTATATATAACGTGAGCATATGCTCCTTCTATAGCAAGTCTAACTTGATTATCTTTTGCCTCATGAAGTAATTCTAGGATGATTTTCTTTGATTGATTATAGGTTTTATCAAGGTGGTTTTCTGGTACGTAACCCCATGGATTTCCCATCAATGAACCAGTTTCCGTACCAACAAATTCGACACCAATTTGATTAGCTACATGAATTGTTTTCTTAAAGTTTTTAATCCCTGAAAGTACAACTTTTTGATCAGGATGAACCATATTAAAGTATGCACCAAGCATCAAGATTTTATCTTCAAGAACACACTTAATTTCATCCGTTTGATACACCTGATTAAGAGCTTTATTTGTCACTAATTGAATGCCATCAAAGTTATTTTTGATGATAGATTCTTTTAGTTCATTTAAACTCATTTGGCCCATATCATGTGCTCTAATTCCGATTTTCATTACTTAATCCCCAAGATATCCAAGGCGTTTGGATATTGCTCGACAGATGTTAATGAGTTCGATAATAACTTCGGTTTTTTCTGGTCGATCTTGCCATAGGTCGCAAACGGTAATAATACCAACAACGCGATTTTCAAAGTTTTTAACAGGGACAGATATTTGACTAATATGCCCTTGTTGTTCATTTGATAGAACATAACCACGATCATATTCTTTCATTTGAGCTTCATTAAGTTTAATTCTTTTTGACATAAAGACATTGAATGCACGACCAATCGGTGATACATCAAAGTCATAGGAAATATAACCGATTTCTTCATTAATAAAGATCAAACTATTCGGTGGTTGATACTTGAAAATGTGAACATAATGATCATCTGTTTTCTTTGTGATAAGGATCGTTTTACCATATTCATTGGCAAACTTTCTAAGTTCAAATTCAGCTGATTCAATTAGACTTGAATTCTTCGTATAAACAGAGCCAATTGCAAACATCTTTGAACCGATAACATAATTCTTTAAACGGGGATCTTTATAGTAGATAGCATCTGCTTTATAAAGTGTTTGTAAGAAATCATAAGCGGTTGCTTTAGGCATTTCTAGTTCACGATATATTTGACCTAATGTCAAACCTTCTGGATGCGCTGCGATTAATTCCAGGATGGACAGAATGCGATTAACGGATCGATTGTCCTTCATCGTTGGACACGTCCTGATGCATCGCCACCGACTAAGGTATTGACTTCTTCTTCAGAAACTAAATTAAAGTCTCCAGGAATGGTATGTTTTAAAGCACTTGCCGCAGCAGCAAATTCACATGCTTCTTTTGCGTTTCTCGTTAATAATCCATGGATTAATCCACCTGAGAATGAATCCCCTCCACCAACACGGTCAATGATTGGTTCAATATCATAGCGTTTTGATTCATAGAAAGAATTACCATCAAATAGCAAGACTCTCCATCCGTTATGAGTTGCTGAATATGATTCTCTAAGAGAGGTTGCAACCATCTTGAAACCAAATAAATCCTTCATTTCTTTAAAGATTTGTTCATATGCTTTAATATCGAGTTTACCAGAATGAACGTCAACTCCTTGAGGTTTAAATCCTAAGACGAGTTCTGCATCTTCTTCATTTCCAATACAGACATCGACATACTTCATCAGTGGTCTCATAATTTCTTGAGCTTTTTGTGGTGTCCATAATTTTTTACGATAGTTTAAGTCAACTGAGGTTTTAACGCCATAAAGTTTAGCTTGTTCGAGTGCAACTTTAGTAAGTTCTGCTGCGGTATCAGATAAGGCAGGAGTAATTCCTGAGAAATGGAACCAATCTGCATCTTTAAAGATTTCTTTCCAATTAAACTCATTGGATTTTGCGAGTGATATTGCTGCACCAGCACGGTCATAAATGACTTTAGAAGGACGCATTGAAGCTCCAGTTTCTAAATAATAAATACCTACTCTGTCACCACCGCGAACAATAAAATCAGTATGAACACCATACTTTCGTAAAGCATTAACAGCACTTTGTCCGATTTCATGCTTTGGTAATTTAGTGACGAAATAAGCGTCATGTCCATAATTAGCTAAAGATACAGCAACGTTAGCTTCTCCACCACCATAAACCACATCAAAAGCATCCGATTGAACGAATCGATTTTGACCTGGGGTTGAGAGTCTTAACATGATTTCCCCTAATGTTACAATTTTTGCCATGTCTAATCTCCTTTACTTTACCTTAATTTTAAATACTACTTTTTCAACATGAGAACTATCTTTTACACTAAGTTTTGGCATATGTAAGTCTTGTGGGTACACAAGTGCAAACATCCCTTGACTTAAATGAATCGGTGTAAAGTTTGAAATGTGATACTTAGCAACATCTTTTTCCTCTAAATATGGTTGAGTAACTACAATGTCATTACTTTTATCTTTATAACAATATCCAATTGCTTCTTTACCACTTAATACAATTTGAATATCAGCATATTGTTCATGACCTTCAAAATAGCATTCGGATTCAGGTTTTGGTTCGTATGATTCTCTAATGACAAACACATGTTCATTGATTTCATGACGACCAAGTGGAAGTTTATTTAAATCTTGTTGTTTCATAAATTCAACAACATCTTTGATATATGGGTTTACACTAGAATAGTTTTTCAAATGACTAAGATGGTCAACAATCATTTTGCTACCCTCGCGTTTTTAACGGCTTCAACGAATGCTTTAGCATTTCTTTTAACGCCTTCATAATCACCTTTTTTAGCAGGTCCGGTTAGTTCACCACCAACACCAACTGCAACAACACCATTAGCAATCCATTCATGTACATTATCAAGTGAAACACCACCTGTAGGCATAATGTTAATGTTTGGTAAAGGTCCTTTAACTGCTTTGACATAAGATGGTCCAAACGCAGATCCAGGGAATAATTTAACAACTTCAACACCGGCTTTAAGTGCGGTAAGCATTTCGGTAATGGTTAAACAGCCTGGCATATAAGGAACATTTAATCTTTGACAAAGCTTTGCAGTTTCTAAATCAAAACCAGGAGAGACGATATAAGTCGCACCTGAATCTATCGCAAGTTGTGCTGTTTTTGCATCAAGGACAGTACCAGCACCAAGAATTAATTCATCATGCTTGAAGGTTTGGTTTAATGTTCTAATGACTTGATCTGCATTAGGCACGGTAAAGGTAAGTTCAATTGCAGAAATGCCTCCATCAAGACATGCACGACTAATTTTTATGGCTTGTTCACCAGATTCTGCTCTGACGACAGCAACCACACCAACATTATGAATTTTGTTAAGAACTTCGTGTTTTATCATACGATTATCTCCTTATATATACGCTGTTTAAAATAATAAACATGTCGAAGCTACATTTAAGACATGCTGTGTCCTAGATGTAGCAATTAATTATTTTGTACTAAATCGGTTAACATTCTCTAGGATGACTGGTTCGCCATCAACACCAGATAACTTCACTTCGTTTAGAATGACTTCATTCACATTTCTAAACTGTAACCCTGCTTTAAGTTGAGCTTCTTGGAAACTCATCATTGCAGGAACAAATGGTTTCGGTTGTTTCGAAAACGAGATACTCACATGATCAAGCGTAATGGATTCAATGGGTTGTTCTTTTAAACCATAAAAGAATCCTGCTGCAGCATGTGCGTTTTTTGCAACCACATTTCTAAAGACAAATTTACCTAGGTAAGGTGTACGATTGTCAACCTTTAATGCGTCTTTACTCCAAACATACTCGGTCTTTCCATCATCATCACAGAAATAATACATATTCATCACGAGTGGTGTTTTAACT
>JAEYXZ010000009.1 GCA_023431045.1 Bacillota bacterium
GCTGTTTATATGCTAGCTGAAATTGCGAATCACTTTAAACTACAAAATCTGACTCTAGTTGACTATATCAATCAAATCTTTAAGCAATTTGGTTATTATGTCGAACACACTGAAAATATTGAATTAAAAGGTATTAAAGGAACCGCAAGAATTAAATCAATTATGAATTACTTTAGAGAAAATGGCTTACATATACCATCCTTTGAAGTAACTTATAAAACCGACTATATCAATGGTTTTGTTAATCCAAATGATATTACCTTACCAGCATCTGATGTCATTAAGTTTGAAAGCAAACAAGGTTTTATTGTTTTTAGACCATCAGGAACTGAGCCGAAATTAAAGATTTACTTCTCAACCAAACAAGTCGATCAAACTTTAGCTAAAAATTATGTTAAACTATTAGTTAAAGAAGTTATGGATATTATCCATACCATTTAAGGAGGCATATTATGCTAGACTCCAGACGTCAAAAATATTTAAATTTAGTTTCCAATCAAAGTATCTCAATCTTTTTTTCCGGTCAAGCACCACATTTATCAGCAGATGCTTACTACCCATTTGTTGTCAATAAGAACTTCTGGTATTTAACAGGTATTGATCAAGAAAAAGTAATTTTGATGTTGGTTAAATCCGATGTTGGTTCAAAGACCTATTTATTCATGGAAAAAATCGATCCGGTTGAAAGTTTATGGGTTGGTGCTGGTTTAACTTTTGAAGAAGCAGCAAAAAAAGCTGATATACCCGTTGAACAAGTCATGGACCTACATCAATTCGATGCGTTTCTAGGTGGGTTACTAACCTCCTCAAGAAGAGCATTATTTGGTCAAATTGAAACATTATATTTTGATATTGAAAGACAAAAGGCAGATGCAGAGCCACTCCTTGGTGAACTTAAAGCATCTATATATGCCAATAAATATCCACAGCTAAAGATTTCTAATGCATATCCATTTGTTGCAGAACTAAGAAGTGTTAAAGATCACACCGAAATAGAAGCAATTAAAGGTGCGATTCGTGTTAGTTATTTAGCGAATCATCGATTACTTGATTCAATTAAACATGCAAAATTCGAATATGAACTTGAAGCAGAGTTTAATTATGAACTTAATAAGAACTTAACTAAACCTTCATTCGATTCAATTATTGCAAGTGGTAAAAATGCAACCATTCTCCACTATGTTAAAAACGATCAACCAATTGGAAAAAATGATTTAGTCTTATTCGATTTAGGTGTGAGATATCATTATTATGCATCTGATATTACAAGAACTTATCCGGCTTCTGGACGTTTTACACAAAGACAAAAAGATTTATACCAAGCTGTTCTAAATGTTAATAAAGCCATTATTAAGTGGGCAAAAGCAGGAGTGACTCAAGCTGAATATAATGCGTATGGTAAAAAGCTCATTGCTGAGGAAGCCTTAAAACTTGGCTTAATCAAAGAAGAAAATGAAATTTCTAAATACTATTATCACGGATTAGGTCATGCACTCGGACTTGATGTTCATGATGTTGGAAACTTTACCAAACCATTCCAAGTCGGACAAGTCATCACAGTTGAGCCAGGCTTATATATCGCTGAAGAAGGTATTGGAATTAGAATTGAAGATAATATTGTCTTAACCAAAGATGGTTGCATCAATTTATCTGAATCAATTATTAAAGAAGTTGCTGATATTGAAGCATATCTAGCCAATAAATAAAACGAATATTAGAAGATTGTTCAAAAACAGGACAATCTTTTTTATGAAGAAAAATCAACCTTTCATGCCTACTATAGGATATGGAGGTTGATTCATATGTTAAAACGATTAGCAGTTGTTCTATTTTTAGTGCTTTGTGTGGGCATTATTAGCAAACAAACCTTTGCCTATAATGATATGGAAGATTTAACCATCGTTGGTGATGGGAAAATGCTCGAGAATTTCACCATACTTGAATACAATAAGTATTATGAAATTGTCGGTAGAAATCAATTCTGGGGATGGCATGTTCACACCGTCAATAAAAATATGAAAGTAAAGTACATTAGTGAGACACTATTTTCATATTACAACAATGGTAAGTCCGCAATTCATTATCAATATAAAACAACTAAGAAGATCATTAATACCTATGATTTAAAAGTAACCGGTGGATTAAAAATTCAAACCGATAAAAAGAATAAGATCTTTGGTGATGGACTTAATGCATCAATCACTGTTGATAGTCATTGGAAATCAAGTGAAGAAGTCAATGAAAGTTTTGATATTAAGGTAGATATTGAGCCTAAAACCCAGTTAACTCTCTATTTATATGGTGAGGGTAAGGTGACGAATGGGGTTGCTAAAAACTTTATTTTTTGGTTTGAAATAGCTCGTGGTGGATTTGAAGTGTTTTATGTAACTACACACTATCAAAGACTTGAAATAACACCGATATGATGAAAAAAATATCGGTTGTATTAGTCATCGGTTTGATTGGGGTTAGTCTATGGTTTCTATTTACTCCGAGTAACATGAGTGATAAAACTGAGATTTATCTAGTAACAGAATCTAGATTTATCTTAAATGAAGAAAATGAAAGTTTAAAGATTCATTATTTTACTAAAACAGAAGAGTATAACTTATTTAGCAAAGATGACATTATTTATCTACACAACGAGGATGAAACAATTAAGTTTATCGTTGAATTGATTGAAATCAAATCATTTCATAATGAGATGCTACTTGATGAGATCTTTTATGGATATGAAGTTTTGTTGACGCTCCCATCAATAACTGATAGTTATTATATCGATGCGTGTTATGTTTCATTTGACCATAATGATCGTACATGTCGTTTTTTCATTGGCGAACTATATGTTGAATATCAACAAGTTATCCATAATTTACCATTCCAAGGATTAGAGGGTATCAAAAGTGATACTCCAAAACTGTCTCAAATTATTGTTAATATAACAGACGTAGACATATCTGAAATGTGGATTGGTCCATATGATATATCATTTTTTATGGCAGATGATTTACTGGTCTGTAATCTACCTGAAATGACTTATTTATTTTGGGATACGTATGTCAAAATCGTGACCAATGATGGTGTGTTTTATTTACCACAGTTTAGCTATTTTATAAATTATGAGTTACTAAGTTTCGGAATCTTTGAAAGATATGTCATTTAACCTTAAATTATGTTAATATAACATAATAGAGGTATAGACATGTTATTTATTTTCAAAAAGATGGGGAAATACTTAAATAAAGTTATTTGTTCATTAATCATTAAAGCAATTGGATCGATTGCAGACGTCGTACTGCCTTTTCTACTTGCTTATATGATTGATGAAATGATCCCTAATCTAGCGCCAACAGATTTGTTACCATTCTATCTTATGGGAGTGTTAATGTTTGTTGTTGCTATCCTGGGATGGGTCTTTAATATTATGGCTAACCGAAGTGCAGAAGATGTTGCCAGTCGATCGGTTGCAGATACGAGAAGTGAACTCTTTAGCAAAATAGAGCGACTTGATGCGAAACAAGTCGATCAAATCACAACCACATCTTTAATTTCACGGATGACAACCGATACATATAATCTTTACAGTATGATTGGAAGTCTTCAAAGATTAGGTATTAGAGCACCAATGCTACTGATTGGTGGAATTATTATGGCATCGTTTATGGACTGGGTATTAACCCTCATTATGATTGCCCTTTTACCATTTATTGTCATCATCGTTATTCGGTATACAAAAAAAGGTCAACCGTTATATGAAGATATTCAAGTTCAAGTTGATCAATTGATTAGAACACTTAGAGAAAATATCACGGGTGTCAGAGTTGTAAGAGCATTATCAATGACGAACTTTGAACAAGAAAGATTCAAAAATGAAAATCTAAAAACTGTTAAAAAAGAAGTCTCTGCAACAATTGTTATGAACAAAATTAGACCGTTAATCGATATTGTTATGAATATCGGTTTAGTCGTTGTCTTAGTGGTTGGTGCGTATCGTGTTAGTGGTCTTGAAACTAAAGTTGGTGCGATTATTGCTTTAGTGACGTACTTCACGATCATTTTAAATGCAATGATGTCAATCACAAGAATCTTTATCCAAATATCGAGAGCATCCGCATCAGCAAAAAGAATTGTTGAAGTTTTAGAACTTGAAGATCAAATGGTTGATGGAGAAAAAACAATTGAAATAAATACCCTCCCTCATATCGAGTTTGATCATGTGTATTTTTCTTATCATGGTAAAGAAGATCATTTAGAAAATATCAACTTTAGAATTAATCAAGGACAAACCTTGGGTATAATTGGGGCTACTGGTTCAGGTAAAACAACATTAATCAATCTTTTAATGAGATTTTATGATCCACAAAAGGGTTCAATTAAACTGTTTGGAATTGATATTAAAGATTTAAAAAGAGATGATTTGAGAAGACATATTGGATTAGTCCTACAAAATGATCAGGTTTTCTCCGATACGATTTATGAAAATATTCAATTTTCAAGAATGCAGATTCCAAAAGAAGATATCGAACTTGCAACTGATATTGCACAAGCAAACTTCATTAACCAAATGCCTGAAAAGTTATCGCATAAAGTTGCTCAAAGAGGTACCAATATTTCAGGTGGTCAACGTCAAAGATTGTTGATTGCACGTGCGATTGCTGGTAAACCACCACTACTAATTCTAGATGATGCATCATCCGCACTTGACTATCAAACCGATCGAAATTTAAGAAAAGCGATTAATGATAAACTCAAGAATACGACTAAGATTATTGTTGCCCAACGAATTGCATCCATCAAAGATGCTGATTTAATCCTCTTAATTGAGGATGGTAAGATTGTTGCCATGGGAACTCATCAGGAGCTCATTGGAGCATCTGAACATTATCGAATATTGGTGTCTCACCAACTTGGGGAGGTGACATCATGAATCGATTTGGACAAGGTAGAATGCAACCAAGAAATGATGGCTCACAAGTTGCAAAAAACCGTAAGGCAACCATCAAACGACTATGGTATTATTTATCCTTTTATAAGAAAAGACTTATTGTAGGGCTTATTTTAACGGTTATATCGAATGCTTTATCATTAATCGGACCATACTTAATTGGACAAATGATTAATGCAATGGATTTAGAACAATTTGCATCAGTTAATTTTGATCAAGTGTTTTTATTCGCTGGATTAATGATTGGGTTTTACTTTATTTCAGCTGTATTAAACTATTTCTTATCGGTTGCACTGGTTAAGATGTCACAAAGTGTCGTCTACAAATTAAGAGCGGACCTATTCAATAAGATGACCAAGGTTTCGGTTAGTTATTTTGATACCAATCAAACCGGAGATATCATCTCTCGGATGAGTTATGACATTGATACAATTGCGACTTCCCTTTCTGCTGATATGCTCAATATGATTACATCAATCATTACGGTTGTTGTTTCTTTCATCATGATGATTATTACATCGCCAATCCTTTTGTTAATATACTTTATTACAATCCCACTTTCATTTATTGTTACTTCTTTATTATCAAAGGTTATTAAAAAGCGATTACGTGCAAGAAATCAACAACTGGGTGTAATGAATGGATTTGCTGAAGAAATGATTTCAGCTCAAAAGACCATTCAATCGTATGTTCAAGAAGATGCGATTTATGAGAAGTTTGAGCAACATAATCAAGATGCTGCAAAGAAGAGTTATGAAGCTGGGTATTATTCAACTGTCGTTGGACCAACGGTTAACTTTATTAACAACTTAGGGGTCGCATTGGTTGGAACGGCTGGAGCAATCCTTCAAATATCTAGTCTCATTCGAATCGGCGAATTGGCATCATTTATGCTCTACTCGAGACGATTCTCTGGACCAATTAATCAAATGAGTAATTTGGTTGCAGATATTCAATCAGCACTTGCAGCAGCAGAGAGAATCTTTTATGTACTTGATCAAAAAGATGAAACAGAAGATGTAAAAGATCCATTAACTAGCGGTATTACAGATGGTCATGTGAAATTTGATCATGTCTCATTTGGTTACAACAAAGACCAACTGATTTTAAAAGATGTAACTTTTGAAGCTAGAGCCGGTCAAACGATTGCAATCGTTGGTGAAACTGGTGCTGGAAAGACAACCCTTGTTAATCTTCTAATGCGTTATTATGACATCGATCAAGGTATGATTACACTTGATCAACTACCGATTCAAAACTTTGAAAGAAAGTATTATCGAAAAGCTTATTCAATGGTTTTACAAGATACATGGATTTTTAAAGGAACTGTCTATGATAATATTAGATATGGAAATGGCGAAGTGTCACTTGATGATGTCATCGAGGCTGCAAAGAAAGCTAAAATCCATCACTATATTACCCATTTACCAGAAGGATATAATACGATTTTATCTGATGATGGCATCAATATTTCAAAAGGACAAAAACAATTAATCGTCATTGCAAGAGCGATGTTATCGCATTCTCAAATCTTAATCTTAGATGAAGCAACTTCTAATGTCGATACATATACAGAAATAAATATTCAAGCAGCAATGAGAACCCTCATGCAAGGTAAAACTTCATTTGTCATTGCACACCGCTTATCAACCATTCAAAATGCAGATTTAATTCTCCTAATGGCTAAAGGTAATATCATTGAACAAGGCTCCCATGAAGAATTAATGAAGCAAAAAGGGCAATATTATCAATTGTTTATGGCACAATTTAATTAAACAATTGATAAAGGAGTATCACTAATGAAATTATTGCTAAATATTATTTGGTTAATCTTCGGTGGTCTTGAGGCTGCACTAGGTTGGCTCATTCTTGGATTACTCGCACACATTACAATTATTGGCATTCCGTTTGGAAAACAATGTTTCAAGTTTGCGACCTTAATGCTCATGCCATTTGGTGCTGAGGTAAAAACACGCTTTGATAAACATCCGATTGCAAATATCATCTGGATTATCTTCATTGGTCTTTGGATGACGCTTGGATATATCTTTGTTGGTCTCTTTTTCATGATAACAATTATTGGTATTCCATTTGGTTTACAATGGTTTAAGCTAGCAAATCTAGCATTTACACCATTCGGTGCCACAATTAAACAATAATTCAATTTATTGGTTGACATTCGAAAACATATTATATATAATAACAACGGTAGAATTGTGAAAAGAAGAGATACCCTCTCGCCTGATGGTCCATCCTTAGGCAAACAGCACAGATCATTTAAAAAAACTTTTAAGTGCTTAGTGGGTATAATTCATATACTCACTTTTTCATTTCTAACATCAAATACGGAGGTGTGGTCTATCAAACCATTCAAACAAATCGCTAAAAACACTAGCGGGGATATAGTGAACGAAATGTTGCCAGGTGGTCAATACTTATTAATTGATGAAACCGGTAATAAACTGGGATTATTTGACAAGAACCAAGTACTCTCAATAGCAGGGGACAGAGGATTTGACGTGCTCGTTGTCTCAACTGACTCCAAACCAATGGTTGCTAAACTGCTGGATTATTCAAAACATCGTTATGAACAGCAGAAGAAACTCAAGGAAATGAAGAAAAATCAGCGCGTCGTACAAATCAAGGAAATCAGATTGTCACCAACGATTGACAAGCATGATATGGAAACAAAAGCTAAAATGGCGATGAAATTCCTATCTGCTGGTGATAAAGTTAAGATTTCACTCAGATTCCGTGGACGTATGATTACTCATAAAGAAATCGGAAAAGCACAAATGGACTCTTTCATTGAAATGCTTGCAAACATCACCATTGAAAGTCCAGTTAAATTAGAAGGTAACACACTCATCGCAGTTGTAGCACCGGCAAAATCAGCCTAAAGAAAGAAGGAACTATATATGCCAAAACATAAGACCCATAGTGGACTCAAGAAGCGCATCAAAATTTCAGCTAATGGTAAACTTTCAAGACATAAAGCTTATTCAAACCATTTAGCAGGATCAAAAACAACAAAACAAAATAGACAACTAAGAGGAGAAACATCCGTACATCATTCCGATTATGTACGTATTAAATCTCTTATTAGTAATATGATGAAGTAAGGAGGTAGAAGAACATGGCAAGAGTAAAAGGTGGCACAACCACAAAAGCAAGAAGAAAAAAGATATTAAAACTCGCATCTGGATATTTTGGATCTAAACATACATTATATCGTACTGCACGCGAACAAGTTCTACACTCATTACAATATGCATACCGTGACAGACGTCAAACAAAACGTAATTTCCGTAAACTTTGGATTTCACGTATTAACGCTGCTGCACAATTAAACGATATGAAGTACTCTCGTTTAATCCATGGTTTATCACTCGCGAATGTTGCATTAAACCGTAAGGTATTAGCTGATTTAGCGGTGAGCGAACCAACCGTATTTGCATCTTATGTTGCGTTAGCTAAA
>JAEYXZ010000089.1 GCA_023431045.1 Bacillota bacterium
ATCCAATATATGGTAAAGAAACAATCATTATTGCACCGCAAATTCCTGAAAACGAACGTATGGTTCCTCTTTCTGATATAAAAGCTGGAAAGTATGATTTTGAATTAAATGAAACAACACCAATTAAAACATTGATTCACGAGTTTATTCATAAGGAGTTACCTACAAAATACAAAATAGACCCACAACATATGTATATAGGTGGTATTTCAATGGGAGCAACACATGCTTTTGATTTAATCGCTTCATTCCCTGGTAAGTTTGCTTCTGGATTATTAATTTGTGGCATTTTAGATTTAAAGCAATTACCGAAAGTTAAACATACACCTTTATTTATGTTTCATTCATCTGATGATCCTGTCGTACCATATCAGTCATATCATGATGGTTATGAGATACTTAAATCATTAGGTTCCGATGTGATGTATCATGAGTTTAATGATACTGGACATGCAGTTTGGAATAAAGCATATGAAGAACCTGGACTTATTGACTGGATTTTCACTAAGAAAAGAATAAAGCCTAGATTTTGACGAATAAATCGTCAAAGCCTAGGCTTTTTTTACATGAAATCATATGGACTTAATGCTTCTTCTTCATTATTCTCAGATGAATCTGAATCCTTATCATTTGATGTTAATCTTTTTTGTAACATCGTATGTCTTTTCTCAACTAACTGATTCGATGCATATTGAAGTAAATTCATATCGCCTAAAATGAGTAAGTACTGCTTCGCTCTAGTGATTGCAGTATAGATAAGTTCTTTTTTCAACATATGCAAATAGTTTCTGATAATTGGTAAAAAGACAATTTTATATTCAGATCCTTGTGATTTATGAATGGATATCACATATGCAAGATTGAGATTTTCTAAATCTGCAGTATCAAATCTAACTTCATTAGAATCAAATAAAACAGTCATTTGAAGTTGATCTTTTTCATTTCTTTGAATGTCTTTTACAACTCCAATATCACCATTCATAATTTCTTTATCGCGATCATTTTGAAGTTGAATGACTTTATCACATACATAGTAACTTTTATCACCATAAGTCATATGTAGTCCCTTTTTATAGTTAGGATTAAACTTTTTTTGAATTTCTTGGTTCATACGATCAATTCCTAATTCTCCTTTATATTGAGGAATTAGTACTTGAATATCTTCAATTAAGTCATAACCCTTATGAATTGCACCTTCAATTTGGTTGAGAATGACATGTTTAATTTGTTCATGATCACCTTTATAAAAGATTACATCTTCATGACTTGTTAAGAGTTCTTTCGTTAAAACTTGCTGATTAATTGCAGTTGCAAGTTTAATAATATGTGATTCTTTTGCTTGTCTATGAATTTCATTTAAACGAATGACATGGATAACTCCCGATTGAATCATATCACCTAAAACATATCCAGGACCAACAGATGGTAATTGATCAACATCACCAACAATAACTACAGATGCATCATCCCTCATAGATTCTAATAAATATTTCATGAGAAAAATATCAATCATTGATGCTTCATCAATGATAATTAATTTATGAGGTAATGGTGAACGCTTATCATATTTAAAAGATTTACCAAAATCAAATCCTAAGTGAGAATGTATTGTTCTTGCTGGAAAATTCAATAATTCTTCCATTCTTTTAGCCGCTCTACCTGTAGGTGCCATTAATGCAATCTCATCTCTTGTATATGGATCACTTAATTTTAATTTATGATAGTTTGCATAAAGTGTTAATAAACCATCAATCAGTGTTGTCTTACCCGTTCCTGGTCCACCGGTTATGATGGTAAAAGGATTCTTAATAGCAGTAAGAATTGCTTCAACTTGTTTCTCTGTATAATCAATTGATTTTTGAAGTGATATTTGTGAAAGCATTAACTTCAATAAGTCATCATCAAATGTATGTAGACTTTGATTTTTTAGTTCGATAACTCTTTTTGCAATCGCTTTTTCAGCTTCATAAATTGGTGATAAAAAGTACTGATTGTTTTCAAGAATAATTTTACCTTCTTTGAGTAATATATCAATTGCTTCTTGATAATCCACATCGATATCCAAAATCTTTTTAACACGTTGTCCAAGCTCATTTATATTTAAATATAGATCACCTTCACCAAATGCTGTAGTTTCAAGAGTGTAAACAATTGCTGCCTTTAATGAACGAATATCTTCTTTTGCAACACCCATCTTTTCAGCAATATCTCTGGATTTAATAAATCCAAATCCATCGATTTCATACATTAAGCGATATGGATCTTCTTCTATTTTTTCTAGAGTTTGATGTTGATAGGTTTTATAAAGTTTTGTTGCTACTTTGGATGTTAGACCATAATCCATTAGTTTAATAAATATCATATGTTCTAATTGATGATGAATTAATTCTTTTTTTAAACGAACTCTTTTTATAGGATTTAGAATTGGAGCAAGTGAAAGCTCATCTTCCAATATCTTAGAGATAGCGTCCATACCAAGTAAATCAACGATCTTTTGAGCAGTTTTAGGCCCAATACCTGTAAAATTATCACTTGATAAGTATCTAACCAATCCATTTTCTGACATATCATCAAGACGTTCATAACTGATTACTTTTAATTGCTCTCCATATTTAGGATGTTCAATCATTTCACCTTTGAATTCATATTCCATTTCTTCACTTAATAATGGAAAATAACCAACAATAGTAACTACTTTACCATTGTTGGTTGTGAGTCTGGCTATCGTATAACCATTATCTTCATTTCTATATACATAATTTTTAACGAAACCTTTAATCGTATTTTCCATTAGCTATAAAGTCTTTTTACCCCTTCATAAAATACTTCATTGATAAAGCCAGATCCTATACATTCTTCTCCATCATAAATTGCACAAACTTGTCCTGGTGTAACAGCACGTATTGTTTGAGGATAAGACACTTTAAATGTATCTTCTCCCAACCATTCTAATTCAATATCTTGATCTTCTTGGCGATATCTAAACTTGGCAGTGTACTTACGATTTAATTTTTCCTTACCACGCCACTTTACTTCAGTGATAATTGCACTGTCTGAATATAAATATGGGTGCTCAAAACCTGGTTCAACAAGTAATGTGTTGGTTTTTAAATCCTTACCTACAACAAACCATGCATCTGTCGTTTGAAGAGAACCACCAATACCTAAACCTTTACGTTGTCCAATTGTGTAATTCATTAGTCCGTAATGTTTCTTTAAAAATGTACCATCTAAACGACGCATATCGCCTTCTTTTGCTGGTAGATAATTAGATAAGAATTCATTGAAATGTCTTTCTCCAATAAAACAGATACCTGTTGAATCTTTCTTTTCAGCTGTTATTAAATCAGCTTCTTTTGCAAGTCTTCTGACTTCGCTTTTTGGTAAATTGCCAATAGGAAATAAAACTTTTTTAAGTTGTTCAGTTTTTAACTGTGATAAGAAATATGTTTGATCTTTATTTTGATC
>JAEYXZ010000047.1 GCA_023431045.1 Bacillota bacterium
AGTCGCTTCATTTTTTAGATGCTGTAGCACCAAATATTGCAGCAGAGTCAATTAACATGGATGTAGCATATCTAAAGAGTCGTTATCATAAAGGAGAAGCAGCATATTTAAACTGTCCAATGACAAAAGAAGAGTATGAAGCATTTTATCATGCCTTAATGACGGCAGATACGGTTGTTCCTCATGACTTTGAAAACAATGTTTTTGAAGGATGTATGCCGGTTGAGGATATGGGAAAACGCGGGATTGACACGCTAACATTTGGACCTTTAAAACCAGTTGGACTACGTAAACCTAATGGCGAAATGCCTTATGCAGTCGTTCAACTTAGACAGGATGATACCCATCAGACCATGTATAATATGGTTGGTTTTCAAACTCATTTAACCTGGCCTGAACAAAAACGAATTATTCAAATGATTCCTGGTTTAGAAAAAGCAGAAATTCTAAGATATGGTGTTATCCATCGAAATACATATTTAGAATCTCCTAAATATTTAAATCGTGGTTATCAAGTAAAGAACTATCCAAATTGGTTCTTTGCTGGTCAAATATCTGGAGTTGAAGGTTATATTGAAAGTGCGGCAAGCGGATTATCGGTTGCCTTAAACATTATTAACTATATCAAACATCAAACGATTAGACCATTACCAGTCGATACGATGATTGGTGCAATGGCAAATTATGTATCATCGCCCCATCAATCATTTGTACCAATGAATGCAAACTTTGGATTACTAAATGAAATTGTTGCTAAAAAACATGAACGTAAACAGTTTTATTATGACCGTGCAATGAAAGCTTTAGAGGACTATCTACAGGAGGCATTATAATGGATGTTTTAATGCTTTTTAAAGATTATCTTAGTGCTCAAAAGAATTACTCAGAAGATACCATCATTAGTTATACAAATGATATTATTCAGTTTCAAAACTTCATCATAAATGAAGGGTTTGCTAAAGATTTACTTGAAGTTAAGAGGGACCGCTTAGCACGCAATTATATCTCACATCTTGATCAAATTGGGCTGACCAAAAAAAGTATTGCAAGAAAGATCTCAGCCTTAAGACATTTTTATCAATACTTAATGGATCATGATTTAATTGATATTAATGTCTTCACTCAAGTTAAAACACCACGCATTCCAAAACAACTTCCACACATCATTGATGATGAAGCGATAACAATGATATTTGAAAGCATTGATACCTCAAAACCGCTAGGATACAGAAATCTAGTTATTCTTGATTTACTCTATAGTTGTGGACTCAGAGCGAGTGAAATTGTTGGATTAAAAACCAAAGACATCTTTCTTTCCTCTGGACAAATCTTAATCCATGGTAAAGGTAGTAAAGACCGTTATGTTCCACTACATGATAAACTGATTGAAGAATTAAAACATTATCTATCCTATACAAGAGTGCGATTAATCGCTAAAGGTAAGGATACTCATATTGAGGAATTATTAATTAATTATCAAGGAGGACCATTAACCGTTAGAGGTCTTCGAGTGATTCTTGACAGTTTGATTAAGAACTCTGGTGAAACCTATCAGATTCATCCACATATGTTGCGTCACGCTTTTGCAACAACACTACTAAATCACGGTGCTGATTTAAGAGTCGTTCAAGAACTACTGGGACATACCAACTTAAAATCAACTCAAGTTTATACCCATGTTTCAGCAGATGTGCTACGTCAAAAATATCAAGATACACACCCAAGAATGGTTAAGAAAAATGAAAAGAATACATGATACAATCATTGAAGAAGGTACTGAAGATCTTCCCATACAAAAGAAGCGAACCACAGTTCGCGCAATTATCTATAAAAATAAAGAATTATTAATGGTTTACTCAAGAGACTTTCAAGATTTCATCTTTCCTGGTGGTGGACATAAAACTGGTGAGGATCTAATAGAAGCACTAAAACGAGAACTCATGGAAGAACTAGGTGCAAAAAGTGTCACAGGCATTACCGCATACGGGCTCATGAAAGAAAAACGATTTGGGTTAAGCGATCAACATACCGTTTATCTTCAAACATCCTATTATTACTTATGTCAAGTCGATGATTTTGGTGAACAAGCACTTGAAGAACGCGAGATTGCTCATGGGACTGAACCCGTCTGGATTTCAATAGATGAAGCAATAAAAAGAAACCAGATAGCCATTGAAACCAATCATCACCATAAAGGTATGAAAACTGTTTTACCTAGAGAAATTATTGTCTTAAAAGATATAAAGGAGTATTTCAATGCGTAAATTTGAAGTCATTAAAGCTTATCAAAACCAATCAATCAATCTACCTAAAAGAGCGACAAAACATTCAGCAGGATATGATATTGAATCCGCTGAAACATTGACAATTGAGCCAGGTGAAATTAAAAGAGTACCCACTGGATTAAAAGTATACATGCCAGGTGATGAAGCCCTTTTTGTCTATCCAAGATCGTCTCTTGGCATCAAAAAAGGTTTGATTACATCAAATGCAGTCGGTGTTGTTGATGCTGACTATTATGACAATCCAGATAATGAAGGTCATTTAATGGTACCAATTTTAAACTTTAGTAAAGTCGCTGTTACGATTGAAAAAGGGGAAAGAATTGCTCAAGGAATATTCCAAAAGTTCTTCCTCACAGAAGATGATCAAGCCAATGGAAAAAGAACCGGTGGCTTTGGTAGCTCTGGAAAATAGGTTAAATATATAAAAAGGATATTATTGATATTCAAAAGAACAGTAATATCTTTTTTTCATGTTAAAATAATTAGACATACGAAATGAGAGGTCAACAATGAGGAAATTAGCTTTAACTTTACTAACAATATTAAGTTTAGTTTTGGTTGCATGTACGACTGTACCAGAATCCAAACTAGACACACTGTTTGGTCAGTTGGAATTAACCTTTTCAACTGGAGACACAAGCCAATCAGTCACAACTAATTTTAGCCTTCCATCATCATTTGGAGATGCAACCATTACTTGGGAATCAAGTAATATAAGTGCTTTATCAATTGTTGGATCGGTTGCACAAGTCAATCGTGGAGCAACTGATATAAATGTTGTTCTAACAGCAGAATTAACACTTGGTGATGAATCAAAAGATAAGCCTTTTCATTTAACCATTAAAGCTTTAGATTCAAATGAAACTTATTATACAATTACATGGAGTATTGATGGTGCAACAACCACTACCAGTGTCTTAGAAAATACACTACCAAGTCATGTTGCTCCAACGAAAGAAGGATACATTTTTGTTGGTTGGGAACCAGTCATTGTTGCTGCAACAGCAAATGCGACATATACGGCAGTTTTTGAACTTGATGATTCAGAAGTTCCTGGTGAAATTGATGGTATAGCGCTTGATTTAGCAATCGGTAAAGCAATTTATCATTTATTACCAACGATTATTTCAACAGATTATGAAATCACTGATTTAAGTGATGAAGACTATCCAATCGATATTTATATTGATTTATTTGATTGGGATGAAGCAGATTTTTTAGCTTTTGAAGCACTTCTAGAAGATTCACTAGTCTATGATGAAGAAGAAATGGCATATGTCGTTTCAGACTTATTCATTTATATTTATCTAGATGAAATGTCATACGATGAACCAGTTTATAGTATCAACATCTATACTTATGACGATACTGGTTCAAATCCAGATCCAGACACAAGCTTTAATGGTGCAGCACTTGATGCACTCCTTGGTGCAAGCATCTATCAACAACTTCCAGCAATTATTACTGCTGATTTTGAGATGGCTGATGAAAGTAGTGATGATTATCCAATCGATGTCTTTATTGATTTATTCGATTTTACTGAAGCTGATTATCTCGCTTATGAAGCTGCACTTGAAGATATGTTAGTTTATGATGAAGAAGAAATGGCATATATTGTTAGAAATTTCTTCATCTACATTTACCTAGAAGAAGAATTATATGAAACACCGGTTTACAGTATTAATATTTATACATATGACGATTCTGGTTCAAATCCAGATCCAGACACGAGTTTTAACGGCGCAGCACTTGATGCACTCCTTGGGGCAAGCATCTATCAACAATTACCTGCAATCATAACAGCAGATTATGAAATGACTGATGAAAGCAGTGCAGAATATCCAATTGATATCTTTATCGATTTATTCGACTTTACTGAAGCAGACTTTTTAGCCTATGAAGCAGCACTTGAAGATAAACTGGTTTATGATGCAGAAGAAATGGCATATATTGTTGGAAATTTCTTCATCTATATTTACCTTGAAGAAGAATTATATGAAACGCCAGTTTATAGCATCAACATCTATACTTATGATGATTCAGGTACTGGTCCAGATCCAGAACCAGGTGTTGATGGAGAAATTGTTGTTACATCAATTTACACATCAAAAAATGAAGCAAGTATCGCTGATGGTAATATCAGTTCACACTTTAATTTTGTCAGTGGTGGACCAACAATGACAGTGACATTTGCTAAAAACGGTTCAAGTGTTACATCAATATTCAATAATAATTCAGGGGAAACAAGAATTTATTACGGTGCAAATTCAAGTGGTAATGGTGGAGCACTCAGTTATGAAATCGAATCAGGTTATCAGATTAGTGGTGTGTCTGTCACAATTGGTGGAACAAATAATGGATTATCCATCAATGGTGGAGCTGCTGACACAACTAAGAATGGTGTTATAGAAGTTGTCTTTACGTCACCAGTTCAAACAGTTGAACTAAAAAATATAGCAAAGGCAACCAGTGGTAATGTAGCAATCGTTTCTGTTACTTTCTATTATGTTGGTGGAGAAGCCCAAACCATTGAAACATGGACTGAAGCCATTGATCAGATTGAGACACTGTTAAATGTTTATGCTTTAGATGAACTATTACCAGAAATTACCGGTTTATCATTATTCAATATCATTCCATTTGATGCTGGATACCTACTAACTGCAAGTCCAGTTGATGGAGATGGAACAACCATCCTAAGTGGTTATGTTACAACATTACTTGGTGAAGGTTGGATTTTAGATGAAGAACTATCGGTTGAAACTGATACGTATGTTTATGAAATAAATACTGAATTATTTCTTAAGTTAATTCTTGAGGGTGATACTGATATTATTTATCTTTACATTGAATTATTTAATCCGAATATAGTTGATGGAAACTTAAGTTCTCTTGGAACAGTTCAATCCATCACTGATATGGAATTTGAAAAGTTTGGAAAATCTGGACTACCTTCAGTTGGTACTTATGATGTGTTAGTCGTTCCAGTTGAAATTAAAGATAGACCATTCCCAGTAGACTTTATGACAAACATTGATTTAGTCTTCAATGGAACAGAAGCAGAAACAGGTTGGGAATCAGTTAAATCCTATTACGAACAAAGTAGTTATGGAAAGCTTAATATCACATTTGAAGTGACTAATAAGTACGTCACTCTATACGATTATGCTCAATATAATAGCGAACGTGATGATTTAGACATTATTGATGAAGCATTAACAGCCTTAGAAGGTCTAATTGACTTTGCACAGTATGATTATAATAACGATGGTGTCGTTGATTCAGTCATCTTTGTTTATTCAGCAGATTACGATTATGATTCAACAGGACCATGGTGGGCATGGGTTTCCACCTTATCAAATAGTACTGTTGTTGATGGTAAATCAGTCGAATACTTCATGTGGGCAAGTTATGCCTTCATGGAAGATGAAATCCCTGGTTACAATTTACAACTCAACGCAGAAACATACATTCATGAACTTGGACATTTACTTGGTAGTTTAGATCTTTACTCAGGAACACATGACTACAGCCCATTGGGTGGTTGGGATATGATGGACTATAATGTTGGAGATCATGGACCAGCAACTAAATTACTATTTGGATGGTTAGATCCACTTGTAGCTAAAGTCGGTAATTATCAAGTGACACTTGAAAGTTATACCTTAGATACCGATGGCAGCAATAGTGTTCTATTGATTCCTTACAATTCAGCTGATCTAAATGATGGTGATGCATTTGATGAATATCTACTCGTGATGTTCTACACTCCAGGTGGACTATATAATGCACACTACAACACAACACTTAGTGTTGAAGATGCAGCTGTTGTCATCTACCGTGTTGATGCTAGACTCAATGAAGAATTTGGATTCTGGGATTATTATTTTGTATACGACAATGATGGTACATCCAATTTCTTTACAGAAATTTTAGAAGTCGATGGTAATGCATCAATCCCTTCAAGTAGTGACGGTGGTTATTTAAAACCATCCGATCTATTAACTTCAGGCAGTATTTTCTTTAAGAATATATACGACTGGCATCAAGGTGGCGATATTGATGTGATGATTTCAATCGCAAGTAGCTTTGATAATAATTCAGAATCGATTACTTTAAATTTAACTGTTAATTAAATCCGGTAGAGAATCTTGGAAAATTATTCCGAGATCCTCTTTGTTTTTATTGAAATATATGGTTGGTTATTTCTAAATACTTTATAAGTATTGCAATCTTTCATGCCTTGTGATATATTATAAGGGCTGTTAAAAATACACATGGGTAATGCTCCTGTGATCAAGTGCCCCTTGGGTGGTCATAGTCCGAGTTACTCAGAGGAAAATAAAACAAAAAACGGAGGAAACAAAACAATGGCAGTAGTATCAATGAAACAATTACTGGAATCTGGCGTTCATTTCGGACACCAAACCAGACGTTGGAACCCTAAAATGGCTCCATACATCTTCACAGCTCGTAAGGACATTCACATTATCGACCTTAAGAAAACTGCTGAAGAAATCGAAAAAGCTTATGCAGCGTTATACAATATCGTTGCAGAAGGCGGAAAAGTCCTATTCGTAGGAACTAAGAAACAAGCTCAAGAAGCTGTTAAAGAAGAAGCAGTCAGAAGCGGTCAATACTATGTTGATCATAGATGGTTGGGTGGAACTTTAACCAACTTCAAGACCATCAGAAAACGTATTAAGTTATTACACGACTTATACAAAGACGAACAAGATGGTATTTGGGCAAAATTACCTAAGAAAGAAGTTTTAGGACTTGTTAAATTACGTACAAGACTAGAAAAGTTCTTAGGCGGAATCAAAGAAATGCAAAAGTTGCCACAAGCAGTTTATGTTGTTGACCCAAGAACTGAAGAAATCGCAGTCCTTGAAGCAAGACGTTTAGGTATTCCAGTATTCGGTATTGTTGATACCAACTGTGACCCAGACTTAGTTGACTACATCATTCCTGCAAACGATGATGCAATCCGCGCTGTTAAACTCATCACTTGGGTAATGGGTAATGCTGTGATCGAAGCTCAAGGTGGCGTTGTTGAAAAGTTTGAAGAAGAAGAAGTTACCATTGACGCTGATGAAAAACCAGCAAGACCTGCAAGAGTAGCTAAAGTTGAAGAAGTTAAACCTGCTAAGGTAGAAGCTGCTCCAGAAGTTGCTACAATTTCATTTGAAGATATGAAATTAGCTGAGTTAAAAGAACTCGCTAAAGAACGTGGCATTGAAAATTACAGCAAACTTAAAAAAGCTGAACTCGTTGAAGCATTAAGTGCAAAATAATGAATAAGGGATGAATTCAGTCATCCCTTTATTTTAGAGAAAATAAAAATAATGTTATAATATTTTATGAAGAGACAAAGGAGATTACAAAAATGGTTATAACCGCCGCTATGGTCAAAGAATTAAGAGACATTACAGGAGCTGGGATGCTTGATTGTAAAAAAGCATTAGAAGCAACCGAAGGTGATGTTCAAAAAGCCGTTGACTTTTTAAGAGAAAAAGGGATGGCAAAAGCTGCTAAGAAAGCAGATCGTATCGCTGCAGAAGGTCTAACAAGCTTCGCAATTAATGGCAATGAAGCCGTTTTATTTGAAGTGAATTCAGAAACAGACTTTGTTGCAAAAAACGCTCAATTTATTGAACTTGTTGAATCACTTGGAAACATTTTAATCAACTCAAAAGTTGCATCAACCGAAGAAGCATTAGCACTAGTTCACAATGGAGAAACTATTGAACAAATGTTACTTGCAGCAACTGCAACAATTGGTGAAAAGATTTCACTTAGACGTGTGATCAGAGTTACTAAAGAAGCAGATCAAGGTTTTGGTGCTTATAAACACATGGGTGGTAAAATCACTGTTTTAACAGTTACTGCAAAAGATGATCATGATGTTGCAAAAGATATTGCAATGCATGTCTGTGTCTTTAAACCACGCTTCTTAAACCGTGCTGCTGTTGATCAGGAAACTGTTGAACATGAAACACACATCATTAAAGAACAAATGGCTCAGGATGAATCACTTGCTAACAAACCAGAAAAGGTATTAGCTGGTATCTTACAAGGTAAATTAAGCAAAGTCTTACAAGAATTTGTCTTAATGGATCAAGCATTTGTTAAAGACCCTGCAATTAAAGTTGCTCAATACCTAAAGAGCAACAATAATGATGTCTTAAGCTACATTCGTTTAGAAGTCGGTGAAGGAATCGAAAAACGTGTCGATAACTTTGCTGAAGAAGTCATGGCTCAAGTTAAAAAATAATACAGGGGAGGGG
>JAEYXZ010000054.1 GCA_023431045.1 Bacillota bacterium
GCAATAATTGGTGCAACAGCATCAAAAAAATGAAGCGACTCTTGATGAAACTTATCCGCAATAAAAGCCGATAGTTGATCAGAAGCTAGTGGTCCTGCAGCAATCACTGTGATTTCATTTTCATCAAGCGAAGTCACTTCTTCAGAAATAATTTCAATGTTTGGATGTGATCTTAATTTTACTGTGACATAATTTGAAAATTCATGTCGATCAACTGCCAAACTAGAACCGGCTGGTACTTGATGGATTAAACCTGCTTCCAAAATTAAAGAACCGATGCGTCGCATCTCTTCTTTTAATAGTCCCACTGCATTAAGTGGGTCGTTAGAACGAAACGAATTGGAACAAACCAATTCTGCAAAATTTCCCGTATGATGCGCAGGTGTCATTTTAACCGGACGCATCTCATAAAGTTTTACTTTAACACCATGATTCGCAAGATACCAAGCCGCTTCGCTGCCTGCTAATCCTGCTCCAATAATTTTTACCATATTTTCACCATCTCAATTATAACATGTCAAAAAGATAATTCTTTGAATACATTTCCTAAAAGTATTATAATGATTACATAAAGGAGAATCAAACATATGAATTTTAAAGCTTATTTTGCAGAGTTTCTAGGTACTTTCGCATTGGTCTTAGTTGGTTGTGGGGTTGCAATCTCACCTTACTTCCCTCAAATGAATATCTTAACCGTAGGTCTTGCATTTGGGTTAACTGTTACCGTGATGATTTACGCATTAGGTCATCATTCCGGCGGACACTTTAATCCAGCTGTATCATTTTCAATGGCATTATCAAAAAAACTGAGTTGGAAAGATTTTGGATTCTATAGTTTATTTCAACTTTTAGGTGCTGGAGTTGCATCATTTATCTTAATTGGTTTCTTTGATACCACTGATATTGCAGCCAATGAAATTTTTCTTTATCGTGATAATCAAGCACTGATGTACTTAATTGCAGTCTTAGTTGAAGTCATTGTTACATTTATTTTCATCTTCGTGATTCTCAGTGTAACATCTAAAAAAGAAAATCAAAAAATCGCTGGATTTGTCATTGGATTAACTTTAGCTTTAATGATCTTATTAAGCGGTAGTTTAACCAATGCATCACTCAATCCTGCTCGCTCATTAATGCCTGCCATCTTCCAAGGTGGAGATGCTCTTAATCAAGTATGGGTATTCATTGTTGGTCCAATGTTAGGTGCTATCCTTGCTACGGTTGTTTATCAACTCTTCAATGAGAAAGAAGAAAAACCTTCAAGTCCTCAAGCATAACCTGCAATCAAAATGAAAACAGCTCAACTGAGCTGTTTTTTTATGGTTTTATTGATTTAGTGGCAATAAATGTTGCAATATTTTTTTCTTTTAATAACCCTTCACCGTTGGTGTCTTCAAATAAATCTAAGAGTCTAAATCCGGCTTTTAATTGACCACCAATTTGTTCCTCAAGCGTATGGGAAAATTGAATACCGTAATCATGTTTGACCATGTAATCATATTGTTCTTGATCTTCAAGCGGATTAAACGGTAGAGAAAATAAAATCTTACCATCTTCTTCGTCAAATGCGAAATTAAATCCATTATCAAGTCCTGAAAGTAAAATCCCGCCTTTTTTTAAAACACGATAGCATTCTTTAAATATATCTTCTACTTTTTCAACATAGACATTAGAGACTGGATGAAAAATTAAATCAAATGTTTCATCAGCAAATGGAAGTGGTTTTGTCATATCGGCTTTAATACATTCAATATTATAGCCTTCACGAGCAGCAACTAGTCTTTCACTATCTAATTGTTTTTGTGAGTAATCAAGCACGACACACGATGCACCAAGGGCTGCAAAAATGGGCATTTGTTGTCCGCCACCAGATGCGAGTCCTAAAACTTTAGCACCTTTTAGATAAGGAAACCATGATTTAGGTACATATTTATTAGGTGTAAGTAAAACTTCCCATTCACCTTTTTGTGCCTTTAGGTATGTCTCATGATCGATTGGGATACCCCAAATCCATCCCTCTTCAACCCACTGATCGATTGTTTGACTGTTGATATCTTGATATTTTTTCATTGTCGTCTCGCTTTCTTTAAAAAAGCCATCAGATGTCTGATGGTTTTTTTGTTAAGTCTAGATAAATTGGTTCAAGTCTTGTGTTAACTAAATAGGTTATTACTGAAATAATGATGATATTGACAGGAATCATGAATGCTCTTACCCATAAGAAGGTAAAAGCAGTATTCCATCCACTCACAATACCCATTGAGACTGTATTAAGTGTCGTGGCCATTAGGTGTGAAACTAAAACAGCAATCCCAATTCGATACCATTTTGAATTGGTTTTTGCGAAGAACCAAGGGACAACACCCCATGCAACTGCTGAAAGTGCGAAGAGTGGATCATAACTAAATCCAGCTGGAAACGCGAAGAATCCAACTAAATCAGATAGATACCCCATCACGCCACCATATGCTGGTCCTAAAATGAGTGAACCGATAACAATCGGTATCGCGTAAAACGGAAAACCAAATTGAATTCCTGTTGGAACAAAGACTTTAAAGCTAATGTCTAGTGCAACCGATAATGCGGTTAAGGTTGCAGCAAGTGTAAGTTTTTTCAATTCCTTCTTAACCATTAAAAAAGGCCCCCTATTTTCTAAGAGTCCCGCCGTCTATTAAAATACAGCGGACGCAAGTTTGCTACCGCCACAAATTGTGTTCGTTTTAATCACTTCTCCCTTGATTAAACACTATACGCAGCAAACTCTACTCTGTAACAATCATTATAACATAGTCAAATCCCAATTAACTTCAACAATACCTTTTGACTTTAAGAAGTGATTGGTTTTTGAAAATGGTTTACTTCCAAAAAATCCGCCATACGCAGAAAGTGGTGAAGGATGTACTGATTCAATAATAAAATGATTGGGATTATTTAAATATTGTTTCATTAAACGCGCATTTTTACCCCAAAGAATATAGACAATGGGTTGTGGTTGTTCGTTTAATAATTTTATTGCTTCTTTCGTGTATGTTTCCCATCCATGATTGGCATGTGATAATGGTCGATGTGCTTCAACCGTTAATATCGTATTTAATAATAGGACACCTTGTTTTGCCCAACTGGTAAGGTTACCGGTTGTTGGATAAGTAACACCTAAATCATCAACGAGTTCTTTAAAGATATTTTGGAGTGATTTAGGAAGATTCTTATTAAGTACAGAAAAACATAAGCCGTGCGCTTGATTAAAATCATGATATGGATCTTGACCTAAAATAACGACTTTAACTTGATCAAGTGGAGTTAACTTGAAACAATTTAAACGGTCTTCTTTTTTAGGAAAAATAACTTTTGTTTGATCTTCTTTTTTAAGAAATGCAATCAACTCTTGAAAATAAGG
>JAEYXZ010000006.1 GCA_023431045.1 Bacillota bacterium
ACTCTACCCTTAGTTTATATAATATGAAAATATAACATGTGTGACACATGACAAATTAGAAACAATATGTTCACTGGTTATTAAACGTGCTACTAACATATGCTTCCCCCATAAAAATAGACACTGATTCAGTCCACCTATAGGATATCATGAAAGCGCATACATGTCAACACTTTTATACTTGAAAATGTTTCTTAATCGTCTGAATTTGAAAGAATTGCCATGAATGCACTTTGTGGGATTTCGACTCGACCAAATTGCTTCATACGTTTCTTACCTTCTTTTTGTTTCTCTAATAATTTCTTTTTACGTGAGATGTCGCCACCATAACATTTAGCTAAGACGTCTTTACGCATTGCCTTAACTGTTTCACGAGCAATAATCTTTCCACCAAGGGCAGCTTGAATTGGAATTTCAAACATTTGTCTTGGAATTAGATCTTTTAGTTTTTCAACAATAATCTTTCCTCTTTGATAAGCAAACTCACGGTGGACGATCACAGATAAAGCATCGACGACCTCACCATTAAGCATAATATCCATCTTTCTTAAATCCGATGGGCGATAACCATCCATTTCATAGTCAAATGATGCATATCCTTTTGTTGTTGATTTTAATTTATCAAAATAGTCATAGACGATTTCAGCAAGTGGAATTTGATAGGTGAGCATGACTCTTGTCTGATCGACATATTTCATATCACCAAAGACTCCTCTTTTACGCTGAGTAATATCCATAACCGCACCAACATAATCTTTAGGACACATAATGGTTGCTTTTACGTATGGTTCTTCGATCGTATCGATTTTTTGGATTTCTGGTAAAAATGATGGGTTATCAACATCAACTTTTTCACCATTGGTTTGTGTGACATGATAAATGACCGATGGTGCCGTAGCGATTAATTCAATATTAAATTCACGTGAGATTCTTTCTTGAATGATATCCATATGAAGTAAACCTAAGAATCCGGTTCTAAATCCAAAACCTAAAGCTTGTGATGTTTCAGGTTCATAGATTAATGAAGCATCATTTAATTTCAGTTTTTCAAGAGCATCTTTAAGTTCAGTATATTGATCAGGATCAATTGGGTATAATCCACAAAATACGACAGGATTAAGTTTACGGTAACCTGGTAATGGTGATTTTGCTGCCCGATTAGCTTGGGTTATTGTATCCCCAACACGAACGTCACCAATTGTTTTGATAGCTGCAGTGATATATCCAACATCACCTGGTCCTAAAACATCAACTGGTTTCTGATTAGGTGTATAAACTCCAACTTCAACGACTTCATATTTTGCTTTAGAAGCCATAAATTCGATTGTGTCACCCTTTTTAACTGATCCGTTAAATACTCTTACGGTTGGAATGACACCACGGTAAGAATCGAAAAACGAGTCAAAAACAAGTGCTTGTAGAGGTTCGTTTTCATCACCATTTGGAGCTGGGATTTCAGTAATGATACGTTCAAGAATTTCATCAACACCAGCACCGGTTTTACCGGATGCAATGATGGCGTTTGAAGCATCAATTCCAATAACTTCTTCAATTTCATGACGTGTTTTTTCAGGATCAGATTGCGGTAAGTCTATTTTATTTAATACAGGAATAATCTCTAAGTCATTATCAAGTGCTAAATAAACGTTTGCTAGAGTTTGTGCTTGGATACCTTGAGAGGCATCAACAACTAAAATTGCACCTTCACATGCTGCAAGCGAACGTGAGACTTCATAGGTGAAATCGACATGTCCTGGGGTATCAATTAAATGTAGTAAATATTCTTTACCATCTTTAGCTGTATATGTTAAATCAACGGCATTAAGCTTAATGGTAATTCCTCTTTCACGTTCGAGATCCATGGAATCTAGAAGTTGTTCCTTCATATCTCTGGAACTAACGGAATGAGTCAATTCTAAAATACGATCTGCAAGAGTACTCTTACCATGATCGATATGTGCGATTATTGAAAAATTACGTATATATTTTTGTCTTTCGTTTAAATTTTTATATTTCAAAGTCAATGAAACACCATTCATCAATAGTACTAAATCATTTTACCATATTTAATATAAATATTAATGACATTTTTTTGTTGAAATATCATGGAAATAGATGTATGATTTGATTAACACTTACATTAGATTGATGATCAATTTACCATAAATATTTTAATATAACATGTGTTACGAAAAATAAGACAATTAACGCAAAAATACCACGAAAACCGGAAAACGTTTTCAATTATAGAATTACAAGACAAATGAAATAACATATTGTAGAATATAGGTATATAAAACATTTCATTAGGAGGAAAAATAAATGAAAAAATTATTAGTGCTTTTTTTAGTTGCAGTTTCAGTATTGGGACTTGCAGCGTGTGGTCCAACTAAAGAATTCGGCTACGGTATCGCTTATGCTAGAGTTCATGGTGGACATTATGTAGGTGTCGCAGAAGTTGTCGTTGATAAGGACAATAAAGTGGTTAAAGTCGATTTCGAAGAATACTACTTACCTTATAACGCAGCACAAGTTGGAACAGTTGGTAACAACCCTGAATTAGTTGAAAATGCTGACGTATTAGTTGCAGGTGATCCAGAAACTGCAGCAACTAAGCTTTATGCTAAATATTTCAAGGTTAAATCCTTACTCTTCTCTGCTTCATATGTCAATAACGAAATTAAATACACAGCTAATGGTATTGAAATCAATGACTGGGTTGACTCAGAAGAAAATGCAATTGCTTATGTCGATGCTATCGAAAATGGTGAAGTTTTCATCGCTACATCAGCAGGTGCTAAACATGGAACATTAGTACCATCAGGAGTTGCTTTCTATGGTTTTGCTAAATCAGCTACAGGTTACTGGCCAGTATCTGCTACTCGTCTACTTGGATGGGGCGGAAATATGCGCGCTATGGAACTTGCATTAATCGGAACAGATTTCTCTGGTGAAGCATCAAGAGGCGAAACAGACACTTATTGGAGTATCGGTGATGCAGTAACTGGTGCAACATTAACTGACTTCCCTGACTACTACAACTTAGCTAAAGCTGCTTACGATAAAGCAATCGCTTAAACTAACAAAGAAAAAGCACATCCCCTTTTAGAGATGTGCTTTTTTTCTTTATTTAATTGTTGATCCAGATGAAATATTCTTTGAAGGATATATACCATTTTTAAAGATTCTACAATTACGACCAATTCTAGTATCTGAAGGAATGATTGCAGATTTTTCGACAACCGTAATACCAGAGGATAAAATATCTGGCTTTTCGATATTAGGTGTTAAATCATCGCCAAAACCAAGATGTGAATCATGACCAACAACAACATGTTTATCGATGATACAGCGATCAATTGTTACATTTTCACTTATAATCGTGTCATTTAAGACAATACTATCTTTAACAACTGATCCTTTACCAACGCGGACACCTGGAGATAAAACTGAATTGATAACCGTACCTTCAATAATACAACCGTTTGATATGAGTGAGGTTTGTACACAAGCTTGATCAAGGACTTTAACTGGTGGTTTTTCTTCACTCTTAGTAAAGATTTTCCAAGTTGGATCATATAAATCAAGTTTAGTAAATGGCTTATTCATTTCAAGGTTACATTCTAGATATGAATCGTAAGTTCCAACATCTTGCCAATAATCGTTAAAACGGTATGCATACACTGCTTTTGATGTACTTTGAATTAGGTAAGGAATGATATGTTTACCAAAATCTAGGTCTTCTTGCTTTAGACTTGCTAGAACTTCTTGGAGTAAATCTAAATCAAATAAGTAGATTCCCATCGATGCTAAATTTGATTTAGAAGTTTTTGGTTTTTCTTCAAATGATAAGATTTCGTCTTCACGATTAACAGTCATAATTCCAAATCTAGATACATCTTTAGGGTCAACTTCTTGACATGCAATGGTTAATCTAGCACGGGTTGCTTTGTGGACTGCAATCATTTTACGATAATCCATCTTATAAATATGGTCACCAGATAAGATTAAGACGTATTTTGGATTCTTTTTATTAACATATCCCATGTTCTTATTAACTGAGTCAGCTGTACCTAAATACCATAAATTATGTGGCTGTAACAAGGTTACTTGAGAATTATTGCGGTCTAGATCCCATGGTTTTCCCGAACCAACATGATCATTTAATGAGAGTGGTAAATATTGAGTTAAAATACCAATATCATAAATTCCAGACTGACTACAATTAGATAATGCAAAATCGATGATTCGATACTTACCTGCGAATGGTAAAGCTGGTTTTGAGCGTTTATTAGATAAAATATCTAATCGCGTACCTTTTCCGCCTGCAAGAATTAATGCTAAAGTTTCCATATTAATTGTCTCCCATTAGTTTTTTATATAATTTTTCGTAATTAGCTGCCATTTTCTCATTTGAAAAATCTTGATTCATTGCTTGATGCACCAGATTAATCCATTCTTTTGGATTGGTGTGATAAAGTTCGATTGCTTCATATACTTTATCTTTAAATTCGAAAGCTGAAAGGTTAGTGAAAGTAAACCCTGTACCACTTTGAGTAAACTTATTGTATGGAATAACCGTGTCTTTTAAGCCACCAGTTTCACGAACAACCGGTAATGATCCATAATTCATAGCAATCATTTGACCGAGTCCGCAGGGTTCAAATTCAGATGGCATTAAGAAGATATCAGAAGCTGCATAAATTCGATGTGCCAAAGCTTCATTGTAGCCTATATAATTACCTACTTTACCAGGATACTTTTCAGTTAAGTACCTGAAGAAGTTTTGATAGTGTTCATCACCACTACCTAAGAAGAAAAATTTAGCTCGGGTATTAGATATAATGCCTTCAATTGTTTCTTTAATCATCCATAAACCCTTTTGTGAGGCTAAGCGTCCGATGTAAACAACGAGTGGTAAATGATATTCATTACCTAAATTGAATTGATTGTAAAGTTTGTTTTTATTTGCAATCTTTCCTTGTTCAACTCGTTCTATATCGAATTTTTCGATATATGAGTCAATTTTCGGGTTAAATGTATCTTGATCTAGTCCATTTAATACACCATATAAATCTGAACTTCTTTTGTGAAGCGTACCATCAAGTGTGAAACCATACTGTGAGGTAAGAATTTCATTTCGATAATTTGGACTTACTGTTGTTATCATGGATGCTTTTTCTATCCCAGCTTTAAGAAAATTAACTCGATCGAAGTGGATATATGTGTAATCGAAATCTGTATTAAAGAAACGAGAGACATAACTATCGAAGTTTCCTTGATACTCTAGATTATGAATCGTTAGCATTGTGTGAATGTCCTTGTAATCCTTTTTTTGATACCGATAATGTTTATCTAGAAGGTAGGGTATCATTCCTGTTTGCCAATCATTTAGATGCATAATATCAGGAACGTTCTTTAAGAATTCAAGTCCTTCTAAAACAGCAAATGAGAAGCATGTGAAACGTTCAGCATCATCATTGTATCCATAAAACCTTTCACGTTCAAAATAGTGCATATTTTGGATGAAAATAAGGTCAATTCCTTCCTTTGTCATCTTAAAATAATTGACAATGGTTTCGATTCCACCCATCATGATATTTTTTCGACCTAATAACTTCATATCTTGGTGATATTTTGAGATATTTTGATAATAAGGCGTAAAAACAGTCACTTGATGACCGAGTTTATTTAATCCTTTTGGTAGGAAATTAGCGATGTCTGCTAAACCTCCGGTTTTACTATATGGAAATATCTCAGATGTTACAAATGCTATATTCATATCATCACTTATCCTTATACTATTATTGTAGCATATGAAAACGGTTTTATAGCCTCAAATTAAAAAGAGCAAAAGGATTAATCCTCTTGCTCTTCATCGTCATGATCTTGACCGGTTTCGATCTTTTTAACCATAACTCGACCAACGACACGGTCTTCATATTCAAGTACTTCAAATCGATAATCATTATAAACAATTACGATTGCTTCATTCTCTTCTGGAAAGCGACCCAATTGACCTAAAATGAATCCGCTAATTGTATCATACTCTTCGACTGGTAAATTCGCGTGAATTTGTTCTTCTACATCATCAATATTGGTTAGACCATCAATGATATATTCATTGTCTTTAATGGTTTCAATCTCAATTTCATCATCGTCATATTCATCGAAAATATTACCAACAATTTCTTCAATTAAGTCTTCGAATGTCACAATACCAGCAGTTCCACCATATTCATCAATAACGATGGCGATATGAACCTTAGATTGTTGCATTTCTTTAAATAATTGTCGAGTGTTTTTTGATTCAGGCACGAATAACGGATCTCTTAATAAGGTTTTCATATCGAAATTATCATCAATTGGATTATCATCGATAAAGCGTAATAAGTCTTTGACGTGTAATATCCCAATAATGTGGTCGATTGATTCTTCATATACAGGAAATCTTGTATATTTTTCATTCGTGACGTATTGTATTGTATCTTTTCTATTAGATTCGACATTAATTGCTGATAATTCGGTTCGATGGGTCATCACTTCTGATACTGTTGTTGTATCAAATTCGAAAATATTTTGAATCATTTCGTTTTCTGATTTGTCGATGACACCTTTACGTTCACCAGCATTAACCATCAATCTCAATTCATCTTCAGTCATACTTCTTTCTTCATGTGGATCGACACCTAATAATCTAACAAATAGATTAGCTGTATGCGTTAATAATGACACAAACGGTCTCATTAACCATGCGATAATACCTAAAAATCCGATAAAAGTATAAGTAATTTTTTCGGGACTTCGCATTGCCATACGTTTAGGTACTATTTCACCTAAAATCACTTGAAAGAACGTTAATATAAAGGTAACTATAACGGTGGTTGCGACATGAATAATCCATGCGAGATCTGCTGCAACCCAACCTTGATCAATGATAACGAGAGATAGTCTTTCTGCAAAAGCATCAGCTGCAATCGCACCATTAATGAATCCAAACATTGTTATCCCAATTTGAATTGTGGATAAGAAACGTGTTGGTGATTTTAAGAATTTTAAAACTTTTTTTGCTTTTTTATTACCCGCATCGGCATCAGCTCTAACTCGATCTTCATTGGCTGAAACTAATGCAATCTCACTGGCGGCAAAGATACCATTGAGGATGATGAATACAAATATCAGAACAATCTGTAAGTAGACGATACTATCCATTAGATATCACCGCCTCGTGTGGTTCTTCTAAGACTGTCCTTTCACCACTACTGCTATCTTCCATACTAAATTTAAATCCTCCATAGGTCATACATAATATATCATTTTACCAAAAACACCCTGAATAGTCAATGAATCCTTAAATCATGTTCTTGATGAAGGTATCAATTTGCTCTGGGGTGACACTTGGTGAGAAACGATGGACGATATTTCCTTTACGATCAATCAGAAACTTTGTAAAATTCCACTTAATTCGTCTTGGATATTTCTTCAGATCTGGATTTTTAAGTTGAGTTTCTCCCGGTCCAAGTTCTTGTGGACCGTTTTTCTTTAAATATTGAAAGAGTGGATGTGTCCAGAAACCATTAACTCTAACCTTATCAAATAATGGGAAAGTTACACCAAAATTTAGTTCACAAAACTCTTTAATCTTATCAACTTTTCCTGGTGCTTGGCCTAAGAATTGATTACATGGAAAATCAAGAATTTCAAATCCTTTGCTTTGATATTTTTCATAGAGATTTTGTAATCCATCATATTGCTTTGTAAATCCACATCTTGTTGCAGAATTAATGATTAAAAGAACTTTATCCTTGTAAGAATCTAGAGTTGTTTTATTCCCATTATTATCGCGTACTTCGATATTGTATATTGACATAAATTAATACCTCCATCCTTATTATATTATAAAAAAGAGTAATCGGTAACCGACTACTCTTTTTCATTAATTTTTACACCTTTTTGACGCTTGTATTGTTTTTTAGACTCGACAATTGTCATCCGATATTTCAGTTTCTTTCCAATGAACTCTTCGTCCCTAACTTTCAATTTACTCGGATTAATAACAATTTTCTCGTCTTTTTTCATTACTCAGCTTTAACTTCTTCGACTTTAGTTTCAACGACTGGTTTATCAGGAAGTGGATTATCAAGTGTTAGTCTTAACTCTGATTCTGGATCAAAGAAATGAACTTTATTTAAATCGAAGGCTAATTTCATCTTATCGCCAATATGAATGTTGGTTCTTGCGTTAACTTTAGCAATAACACTTGATCCATTAATATCAGTATAGATGTTAGTTTCAGCACCAAGTAATTCAGCGACGTCAACAGTAATGTTTAAGACACCATCTGGATAAGTATTCATAACGATTTCATCATCATGAATATCTTCAGCACGGATACCTAAAACGATAGGTTTGTCGATAAATTTATTCTTTTTAACAACTTCAAATTTATCATTAGGTAACTTGATTTGGTAAGGACCTGCTTCAAATACACCTTTAGCAGTTACTTTACCATTGATGAAGTTCATTGGTGGTGTACCGATAAATCCTGCAACGAAAATGTTAGCTGGTTTATCATAAATTTCTTTAGGTTCACCGACTTGCATAATATAACCTTTGTTCATAACAACAATACGAGTTGCCATTGTCATCGCTTCGATTTGGTCGTGGGTGACATAAATTGTTGTTGTGTCTAACTTCTTATGAAGTTTGATTAATTCACCACGCATTTGAACACGTAGTTTAGCGTCAAGGTTAGATAATGGTTCGTCCATTAAGAATACTTTCGCATCACGAACGATTGAGCGGCCTAATGCCACACGTTGTCTTTGTCCACCTGACAAAGCTTTTGGTTTACGATCCAAGTATGGAACTAAACCTAAGATTTCCGCTGCCGCTTGAACTTTTTCTTTGATGATGGCTTTAGGAACTTTACGCAATTTCAAACCAAAAGCAATGTTGTCATAAACACTCATGTGTGGATATAACGCATAGCTTTGGAACACCATTGCGATATCTCTGTCTTTTGGAGCAGTATCGTTCTTATACTCTTCATCAATATATAATTCGCCCGACGTAATGTCTTCAAGGCCCGCGATCATACGGAGGGTTGTGGATTTACCGCATCCACTTGGTCCAACAAAAACAATGAATTCTTTATCCTTAATGTTCAAATTGAAGTCAAAGACTGCTTGAACTCCATTAGGATAAATCTTGTTAATGTTCTTGAGTTGCAATGTTGCCATGTTTTCCCCCTAGGAATTATTTATTTTTGATTTGATAGATGGAAAGTTTCTATCGAAGTTATTGTAACACAACAATTCATTTTTTGCAAACGGTTTCATCTTATTTACGTGTTATAATACGTGTAGTGAGGTATTTGACATGGTCCCTAGATTTGAAAAAAGAGTACGTGCGTTTGCAATCGATATATCGGGATTATCAATTTTGGTTTTACTTACAGCGTTAGGTTTACCTCAATTTGATTACCGTCCAGTCGTTCAAGGAGCAATTTTAGCACTTGGATTTTTCTTGATTATTATCCTACCAATCATTTTATCTAAAGGTCAATCTTTTGGTAAGAGAACTCAGAAAATTAAAGTTGTAAACATGGATGGTACGGATGTTAAT
>JAEYXZ010000024.1 GCA_023431045.1 Bacillota bacterium
GAACTCATCATTCAAAACGAAAAGAAACATTTTAAAGAAAGAATGCGATTAGAAAAGATCGCATCCGAATTAGGTATCGAAGGCGCAGTTTGTGCGACTGTTGATGGCCGTTTAAGAGAACTCACATATGTCATTGATAATGATGCAAAAGTAGAATTTTTGGGACTTGATACACATGATGGTATGAGAATCTATGAAGCAACATTAAGATACATTTTTGCATACGCAATTTATCGTATTAATCCATCACTGAAGGTACGCTTCTCATATTCAGTTTCTCGATCGATTTTAGCAACCATCGAAAATGGTATGTTATCTCCAGAAATGATGGAGGAAATCGCTAATGAAGTGAGAAAGATTGTTGCTAAAAAGTTACCAATTAGACGTTTATCTGTTTCTAAAGATGAAGCAACTCAAATCTATACAACTTATGGTTATAAAGATAAAATTGAAACCTTAAAGTTTAGACAAGAAGACATGGTTAACGTGTATCAATGTGGCGAATATGTCAACTACATGTTCTCATATATGCTACCAAATACATCATACTTAGGTCAGTTTGATGTCAAGTTCTATTCACCTGGATTCTTGATTTTCTATCCAAGAGCTGAATTAAAGGGTAACTTACCAGAGTTTATTGATGCACAAACTTTTGGTAGAACCTTAAAATCAGCTTACAAGTGGGGTCGTATTATTGGTGGTGACACGATTGCTAATATTAATCGTCATTCAGAAACAAGAGACAAACAAGTTGATTTTGTCAACCTATGTGAAACAAGACATAACAATCAATTATCAGAATTAGGTGAATTGATTGAAAAATCAATCGAAGATATTAAGTTGATTTGTGTTGCAGGACCTTCATCTTCAGGTAAAACAACCTTCACCAATCGTTTAAGAATTGAGCTTCTAGCTAAAGGAATTAAACCAAAGATGATTTCCATTGATGATTATTATAAACCACGTGCAGAAGCGCCAAAAGATGAAAATGGAAATCCTGATTTAGAACATATTGAAGCACTTGATATTGACCGTTTTAACCATGATATGTCCGCACTTGTTCAAGGAAAGAGTGTAACATTACCACACTTTGATTTTAAACTTGGTAAGAGAGTTGATGGTGCAACAATTAAGTTAGAGCCATCCTCACCGATTTTAATTGAAGGCATTCATGCGTTAAATGATCGATTAACATCGCTGATTCCAAGTCATCAAAAGTTTAAGATTTTTATTGCACCTCAAACGCAAATTCATATTGATGATCAAAATCCAATTAGCTTAACCGATCTTCGATTAATTCGTCGAATGGTTCGTGATCAAAAATATCGTAATTCACCATTTACAACAACCATGGACATGTGGTTATCTGTAAGACTTGGAGAATTCAAGTGGATTTACCCTTATCAAGAAGGAGTCAATTATGTCTTTAACTCTGAATTAACCTATGAACTTGCTGTTTTAAAACAATATGCACTTCCACACTTACTAAAGATTAAAAATGATGACAAGCATTACATTACAGCCAATCGTTTGATTAAGTTCTTAAAATACTTTAAAGATATTGATGAGAAACTGATTCCAACCAACTCCTTACTCTTAGAGTTTATTGGTGGTTCTCCATTCCACGACTAGGTGAATGCGATGAAAGCTCTCTCCAATATGTCGCGTTTACAAGTGACTTCGGATTTTTTACTCTTATTGCTAAAGGTTTACGAAGCTAAGGGGAAAGAGTTTTATTATGATGATGTTTTTACACGCGACTATGACGTGTTTACTCGTAAAGTGATTGAAGATAATGTTTACTATGTTGGTAAGATTTTAAAATTGGATTTAACAGATGCAAGACTAAAACTACTTGCAAGAAAGAAAATGATTGCTAAAAACAAGACAGAAACATTCTTACTCAATATTAAACTTGCACTTTCACAAATCCAAAAACATCCAAAAGAATTCGAACTCTATGTGAATGAGTTTGATAATTTAGCGAGAATTTTGCAAAAAGATTATGAAACCATTCGCTTCAATCAAAGTGAAGTCGTCATTGATATTCTTAATCAAAAAAAGAAGATCACAAAAAAGGATGAGTTAGAAAAACTCATCCAAACCTATATTCAACAAAATAAGACGAAGCTCTATGAATTAACTCAACTAATCACCAATTTCTATGTTGATTATTTAAACATGAATATCTTTACATCAAATAGTGATGTGATTGGTTATATTGTTTTATATGCATTTTTATTACGTGACTTTAACGTTTTTAAATATGTGCCTTTCTTTGAGTATTTCTACCAGTCATTTGACAAATATGATGTCGCAATAAAGCAAGCAAATTATTACTGGGCAACCGGTTATCCGCAAACGGATGCCTTATCTAAAACAATTGTAGAGATTCTATCTCAAAGTTATGAAAAAATTGATTCAATGGAACGTGAGTACTCATTTGAATCTAAGATTAATAAGAGCAACAACATCGAAGCAACCATCATGAGAGGACCAACCATCTTTTCTAAAGATGATATACGAACAGCCCACCCCACGATTGCCTTAATCACCATTGATCGAACCCTAAAACGTCTCAAAGAAGAAGGAAAGATAATTCCGCTTGGAAAAGGACGTAGTTCTAAATGGCAAAAGATTGAAGAATCGAAACGGAAGGGTAGTCAACAATTGGATATATTCCACTTTGTTGATTAAAAAGACTTAATGAAGAATTTCTTAATTACAGGGGCAACAAACGGGATAGGTAAAGCCATTGCAGAAATGGCACTTGATTCAGGGTTTCATCTCATCATGATTGGTCGTAACGAAAAATTAATGAAACAAACCATCGATGAGTTTAAACTAAAAGTATCTAATGCATCCATTGATTATTTCATTCTAGATTTTATGGATTTTAAATCCATTATGGATGCATCCATAAAGATTAAAAAAAAGTACCAAACGATTGATTATATGCATTTAAATGCTGGTGCTCTACCACCATATAAGAATGCTAAAACGCCATCAGGTCATGATTTTTCCATGAGCGTTAATTTCATTGGACCACTGCTTTTCTTCGAACAACTCATTTCACTTGTTGATAACTCAAATGAGAAAATGGTCCTTCATACAACATCAATGTCAGCTAGTCGTAAGTTTAAAGAAAGCGACTTAAATGAGATTCATACTTATGGTCGGATAAAGAGTTATGCAACATCAAAACTTTTTGCAAACCTTTCATTTTTCTACTATGCAAGTCAATATCCGAAGTTGAAGTTTAGACTTGTAGATCCAGGCATAGTTTATACGAATGCAGTCACTCACATGATGCCAAAAATCTTCAAATTTATCACTCCACTTGCACATCTGATTAGTCGAATGCCAAGTGTTGTTGCACGAGAAGTTAAGCAAATCATTGAAAAAAATGATAAAATAACGATAGGCTTGTATCGAAAAGCAAAACTGATTCGACATAATCCTATCAATGAAGATACCAACTTACAAAAACTCGCAATGTCATATGCACATTCACACTATAAGGGGATAGTATGAAAATCGGACTAACTGCAGATTCATCATCGGGCTTAGAATATGCACCGTTTAAACATCATGTTTTAATTACGAAAACTCAGATCAATTTTGGTGATGAAACCTTAATTGATGGGGTTGATATTACAGCAGATGAATTTTACGAACGACTTGAAAAAGAAAAAATAATTCCAACTACCTCAGCACCAACTACCGGTGAAATTATCACTCAAGTTAATAAATTAATAGAAGATGGGTGCACGCATGTCATCCATTTTCCAATTTCGACAGAGTTATCTACTTATGGTAAAAATCTTGAAAACATTATTCAACCATTGGTACCTAATATTGTATTTAAAGTGTGTGATACAAAATCGGCAACCTTACTTCAAGGAATGATGGTTCGGTATGCTGAAAGCCTTGTCCAACAAGGATATAATGTTGATGAGGTCATCGAAAAAACATTAGCGTATCGGAAAAATGCTAATGCGTACTTCATTGTAGATGATTTAAAGTACTTAATTAAAAATGGTCGTTTAAGCCAGCTTTCTGGAACAATCGGAATACTTGCAAAAATTAAACCTATTTTAAGTTTGAATCAAGCAGGAAAAATTGAGACGATTGAAAAAGTTAGAGTTCATCATAAAGCAGTTGAACGAATGTTTCAAAGAGTACTAGATGAAACAAGAGATGCGAAAAGTGTCACTATCATCCTACTCCACACCAATCGATATGAGGATGCAACTCACTATAAGTCGCATTTGGAATCAGTTATGAAAAATATTAAAGAGATTTTAATCTCAACGATTACACCAACTGTTGGAGCACATATTGGTTCAAAGATTATTGGAATCGGGTATATCATTCATGAAGACAATTGAACGTCATAAAATATATTTTAATACAGTTGTTGATCGTTTATCGGTGCAGAAAACGCCGCATGGAATTCGCTATCTCATCAGAGAATTAATGGACTATTTAGAAGAAAATCATTTGACGGATAAAAACTATCTAGATAAAAATCGACTCTTCGTTAGATGTGAAGCAGAACCGGATTTAATTGAAAAACAAAACACCGAGACGATGTTAAGTTTTCTAACAATGATTTATCGAATTGATTATATCGCACCAGATAGCGATGCATATATGATTTATTATAATAATGGTTTACTATTGCGCATATTGAAACATTTGATCCTCGGGCTTGATGTCTGAGGGTTTTTTTCTGAATAAATGAATGATGAGCGCAATTGATAAAGCAATTCCGGCTGTTGTCCATGCCGATGCAGAAGATGCAAGCATCGCTTTAAAACCTTGAGTTGGTACAAATAAAAAGGCAACAATACGACTAATCGTTTCAAGTAGAGCACCAATCAATGGGAAAACATGATAACCCATCGCTTGTAAAGCGTTTCTTGATATAAGTAGTACTAAAATGGATGGGCAAAACATTGTAAACATGATTAAATATTGATTTGAATATGATAATAGTTCTTGACTAGGATTAGCAACAAATAAATAAGTTAGTGGCGTACCTAAGAAGAAGGTGACCGACATCGCAAATACGGTTGCAGCACCACCTAAGATAAGTGATGCAAAATACCCTTGACGTAATCGTTTATAGTTGTTAACGGCATGATTTTGGGCAAAGAAAACGGATATTGAAACCGCGATTGCTTGAAGTGGTTGACAGGATAGAACATCTATTTTTGCGCCATTTGTCCATCCTGCAATGACGGCACTACCACCACCATTAATCGCGGTTTGAATGACCAATACACCAATCGATGTAATGACAAATTGTAATGCAGTTGGGATACCCATTTTTAAATGTTCAACGGTTTCATGCCATGATAAGACAAAGTCTTTTTTCTGTGGTCTTAAGTCAATGTAACGATAGTGAATATATAAATAACAAATAACAGCAATCAAGCCTTGAGCAATGACATTGGTTAAAGCAGTCGTCCAAACATCCATTCCAAATACACCAATAAATAATAGATCCAAGATGATATTTAAGAAAGATGCAATCATGTTAGCGATAAATGGTACTTTTACATTACCTACAGCTCTTAGATTACCTGAGAATAACCAATTCATGAGTGAAATAGGTAATCCAAGGAAGAAGACTAACACATAAAGTTTAGTCGCTTCAAAAATCTCTGGATCAACATTTTGGCTTAGTAACATTGGTTCGAGTAATAAGATTAGGATAATCATGAGTGGAATTGAAATAATCAAGGAAAGCATCATGGAAAAGGCGAAAGATTGACGCATACCATCTGTTTGTCGACGTCCAGCACGTTTTGCTAGCACAATTCCAAATCCGGCCGCCATCCCTTGGATAATTCCATTAAGTAAAAAGAAGATTGAACCCGGTGCGCCGATTGCAGCTAGAGCTTTCTCACCTAAAAACTGACCAACAATCATCCAATCTAATATATAGTAAAGTTGCTGACTCCAATAAGCAAGTAGTAATGGAATTGAGAAGATTAAGATAATTTTTATTGGTTTTTCAGTTAGCATTTTTGAGTTCATTAAGTTACCCTCTATCACGTCATTTATATTATAATTTATATTCTGTTATTTTAATATAGTATAATAAAATTATAGAGGTGACAAATATGTTCAAAATAGATTGGCGCAAGCGACTCGTTGCCGCGACACCATTAATCAGTTTATTAATTTACTTAGTGGTTGGCTATACAACTGGAATTTGGGATAAAACACTCCTGATTTTCTTACTCGTTCCAGCCATGCCAACAATATTAGGAATGCGAACCATCAAGATTACATTTACGTTGATTATCATCATTATTTATGTCGTTATTGGTGTCGTATTTGATTTATGGAATCCAGGTTGGATTATATTCTTACTCATTCCAATATATTATATTTTATTTGGTCGTGTGAATGTTCAAGTTTTGAAACATCAATCTCGCCATCGTCATGATGAATCGATCGATGCTGATTTTGAAGATAAGTAAGAAGTGATATAAAAAGAACTCATTTCAAAAATCGAATGAGTTCTTTTTTTATTAACTAAAATCGGATACTTTTAAGACAACAAACTTTAAGTAGAGCGACTCATCGGCAGTGAATAATACTGGATGATCACTGTTTTGAATTTTAAAGTCAATCATTTGAACTTTTCTCTTGGAATCAACGACTGCCTCACTAAGCATTTCTAAGAATAAACCAGGATACATATAATGGCTACAACTACAAGTTATGAGATAACCACCAGAAGCTATGAGTTTTAAAGCCTGTAGATTGATTTCTTTATATCCTTGATATGCTTTTTTAATGTCTTCCTTCTTTTTTGCAAAAGCTGGTGGATCTAAAATGATGACATCAAATGTTTGATTACTGGCACCATAATCTCTTAAGGCTTTAAAAACATCAACGGTTTCTGCGCGAACTTGATTAAAATGATTAAGTTCTGCATTTCTTAAGATGTTAGATACGGCAGATTCTGAAATATCAAGTGCAAGTACGTCTTTAGCACCATAATATGCTGCATGAAGTGCAAACCCTCCGATATGTGAAAAACAATCTAGTACGGTTTTGTCTTTAACATAAGGTGCGATTGAATTATGATTTTGTTGTTGATCGAGAAATGTCCCGGTTTTTTGACCATTTTTCAAATCGACATAAAGCTTGATGTTATTTTCAAAAATAATAACTTCGTCAGGAACTTCACCATATAGAATACCCTTGAATGGTTCTAGACCTTCCTTGATTCTAGAATTCATATCACTTCGTTCATAAATTCCAATTGGTTTGAACAAATCAACTAAGATGTCAACAAACATCTTTTTCCGCTGATCAATACCATAGGAAGAAATCTGAATGACAAGGTAATCTTCATAACGGTCAATGATTAATCCAGGGATGCCATCTGCCTCAGAAAAGAAGAGTCGATAGGCATGATTAAACCCGAGATCAATTCTTGAAGAAGCAGCTGATTGGATGAGATTTCTAAAGAAATCTTCATCAAGTTCAATATCTTTTCGACTGAGTATTCTAACAAAGATCTTTGATTGAGTATTTAAAAAACCTTTCCCAATAAAATGTCCTTTTGAATCATAGACATAAGCAATCTCACCAGATTGTAATTTACCTTCTAAACGTTCAATCTCATTTGAATAAACAAAGGATTCTCCCAGACGAATTCTAAGATCCTCTTTAGGTTTTAAATAAATTTTAATTTGCGACATATAAATACCTCAGCACACATTATAGCACGAAAATTTGAGGGTTATTAATAAACAGATAATTGCTTCAGAATCAACTGACTCATCATATTTCGTCAATGATGGATATACGAATTTGTTTATCATTATAGAATCAATCTTAGGTGTTATCTCGATTGGATTGTTTAGCACCTATCTCATACTCATCAAGAAATTGAAAGTATAATAACTAAATGCCCCAATTGATGTTTATTCAAACATTGGGGCATTTTCATTTAGAATATATGGACAATCTTCCATTTATGTTTTATAATTTTAAGTGCTGCTGGAATAGCTCAGTCGGTAGAGCAGGTCATTCGTAATGATCAGGTCGCAGGTTCGATTCCTGTTTCCAGCACCATTTTTTTGATGTTACCCCCATAAGTTGAACTTTAGTAGTAAAATACTAAATAACTTATGGGGCTTTTTATTGTTATTAATACTATGATTTATCAAGGATGCTATAATCAAGTTAGAAAAGAGGTGTCAATATGTCAACTACAATCATTAAAGTATTTGAAGAAAAACACCCACAATTACGATTCATTGGTAAGAAATATACCAACCAAGACCGAATTGATGGGTCATTTGCAGCCAAATGGCAAGAATGGTTTCAAAAGGGATATTTTAATCCTTTAGAAGCACTTGGTGAAACCAAACAAACGGATAATGGATATCTTGGATTCATGAAATATAGTCCATCGAATCCAGAATCAAGTTTTGAATACTGGATTGGTGTACTATTTGATCCAAATACGGATGTACCAAATGGTTATGACTTTATGGATATTCCAGCATCTAGAGTTGGAATGTGTTACATTCAAGGTAAAGAGTCAGAAGGCTTATATGCAATGCATGAGGCTTGTATCCATGCGTTAATGGAAAAAAAGATTATATCGCAAAAGCAGCTGAATAGACCAGAGATGCAATTCTTTGAACGTTATAACTGTCCAAGATTCACTGAACCAAATGCTTTGGGAGAAGTTATTTTAGATTATGGTGTATATATATTTGAATAAGTAGAGTGTCTGTATCTAAGTGAGGTCATCATGCAAACAATTTATGTTCAAGGAGCAGTATTCAGATTAATTAATGCAATATAATTAGCGATTGCTGCTTTTGCATTACTTTTGGGTATTTTATTTAGGGATCCCATTGTTTTTATGCTACTTTTTGTATCATTAGGATTTCCATTATTATCTCTAATGACTTTAATCGATCATATAAAGTATGATGATCAATCGATGCAATTACAAAGTATTAAATCAAAAAGAGTTATTAAATATTCTAACATCAAAGAGATTTTCTATTCAAAAGATTCTTTCGTAGGTTGTAGTATAGTCATAAATATGGAAGTAGCGTTTCAACCTAGATGCAATTCGTCTGCTTCCTATTTAAAAAAATGTAAAGCTATGAGAATTATTGATACAATAAATATGACTGGAATGACTTTTAAAGATTTAAAGAAAATTCTTTCATACTATCGTGGAAGTGTTGTTACAAATATAGAGAATACTAAACCCGAGTAATAAGACTAAATAGTTAAAAAGGTAAGTTTCAAATAGGATGTTTGTCTTATACGAGATGTTTCCATATCAATCTAATAGTTAATTTTCTTAAAAAGATGTAAAATCAAGGTGTAAAACATAAAAGGGGGGATTACTATGTTTGAATCAGGTTTAGACTTTTCAGGTTGGGGTCTTGAGGAATGGTTGATATCAGGTGGTGTTTTATTATTACTCTTGGTAATTATTATCATTATGTTTATGAAACCAAGTAATAAAATTGAAAATCAAGCACCAGATAAAACAGAGCCACCAAAAGATACACCAAAGATGGAACCAGTTAAAGAATCAAAAGAAATGCCTAAAGTAGAACCGGCAATGGAGCCGAAAGTGGTTGAAAAACCAGTAGAGGTCACACCAGTTCAAGAAGAAAAAGCAGTCGATACGATGCTTCATGATGAACCAGTTGAAGCAACATCAGATGAAAATACAAAAGTACAACCAGTGAAGAAAGATCTTAAAGAAGGACCTGCAAAATATCACATCTCTCAAAACAAAGAGACCGATGCAGAACATGCCAGTGAATGGCGCGTTCGTAAAGAAGGTTCAACTAAAACGATTAAATACTTTAAGACTCAAAAAGAAGCGATTGCATTTGCTGTAAAATTGGCTGAAAACCAAGACTCATCGATTGTGATTCATAAAAAAGATGGTTCGATTCGTAAACAAGATTATACGAAAAAGTAAAGAAAAAGCTATCCAGACATTAACTGGATAGCTTATTTATTTAGTCGGTGATAGTTTTTTTAAATAGGACTTTAAATGCTCGATAACCCCTTTATGGTGAAGTCGTTTTTGATCTATTAACCACATTGCTGTTTCTAGAATAGTTGTTTCAATTGGTCTTGGTTGGTATCCAAAAGTATTAGTTGCTTTTTCATGGGAGAAGCGCGCATGGCTTTGCAGTGTATATAATGAATAGCGGGTGAAAAGCAGTGATTTCTTACGAATCTTAAACCACCATTCAATCAATGGAGCAATTAGATTTAAGAACCATCTTGCAACAACCGTAGTGATTCTTTTACGTCCTGAAATTTCCTTTAGGATATCAAACATCCGTTTAACACTAATATATTCACCAGATAAGATATAACAACCTAAATGAGTACCTAAGGATGCTTGATAGATGCCACTTGCAACATCTCTCACATCGACAAAATCATAATGACCATTAACTCTTGTTGAGAGTTTTTTATTTAAATAACTCTCAATCATTTGAGTGATGTGTCCTTTACCCTCATCATGAGGTCCGATAATTCCCGATGGATGAATGATTGTTGCAGGAAATCCTTCTTTGTAAGCATCATAAACAAGTTTTGTTGCAGCAGCTTTCGATTTTGCATAGTTACCAATCAAATCCTTCGGATTAAAATGATCTGTTTCTGTAATTGTGATATCATTGATTGGTTCTTTTATGGCATGAACTGAACTGATATAAATGAACTGTTTAACGTTGTATTCGCGACTGAGTTCTAACATGTTTCTAGTGCCTTCAATATTGACTTTGTCCAGTAATGGGTGCTTTTTAGATGCAATTGAGATAATCCCAGCAGCATGAATGACACATAGATCTTGATATGAGTAGTTTGTTTTTGATGAATCAAATAATGGTTTTAAACTTTCCTTATCAGTGACATCACCATAATAAACATCAAGATTAAAGTTTTGGAGGGATTTTAAAGTATCATTCTTTAAAAGTAATACACGCACATCATGATTGTTTAATTTTAAGAGTCTGACTAAATTATTCCCGAGGTGGCCATTTGCACCTGTAACGATATAAAGCATGAAGTTTCCTCCTTATCAATAAGAATTCAAATGAATATTTTAAATATCTATTTACATTATAGTTTGAGAGGTGTATAAGTAAGGTATAAATGTTATTTCAAATATCATTTAAAATGTGAGTGTGGAGGAAATCCCATGAAAGATCAAACCATAAGATTAAAAATTACTGAAGCAGCAAGAGTAATTATTGCACAAAAAGGATACTTAACCATCAAAGATATCGCTGATTATTGTCATGTCAATATTGCAGCTGTTAATTATCATTTTGGAAGTAAAAATGATTTGATTCAAATTGTCATCACAGATATCTTAAATGGTTTAAAAACAGAACTTAAAAATGCTGTTAAGATTTATGATAAAAGTAATCACGAATTATCATCTTTTTTAACTTCGATGTTATCGCTTGTTTATAGTTTTGTTTTTGAAAACAAAGGTGTTTTAAAGTATTTATTTATTAATCTAGATCATCAAACAAGTTCATCAGTTCAACTAATTGATATGTTCTTTAAGGATAATGAGTTTGTTGAACTGGTTTATGAAAGCTTACAAAGAAATATTCCTGTTAGAAATCCAAAAGAACTAATGGTTCGTTATCTAATGATTTTTTCATCTTTTACAATTCCTTTATTTGTTGAGTTAATTCAGAAGAACGATGAACTTAACTCAATCGATATGTTTCATGACGAAGAATTTAAAGAAATCTACATCAACCAATTAATCAAGCTCATTGAACAATAACAATCATCTCAATTATCAAACGATTCTTTTATAACTTTTTATGACATTTAATGACTCAAATGCTACAATAAAGCCATAGTTTGTTCATGACAAAATCATATTATACAAAGGGAGGTATTTTGATATGAGAAAACTTGTAGGTTTTATTGGTTTTGTATTTAGTATTATATGGTTGATTTTATTCTTATTATTGACAATTGATCCGATCGTAGCAATCTTTAATGCAATCTTTAGTGGTGGTGATTATGCAGGACTTGCAACGGTATTTCTAGTAGGAGCTGGTGCATCATTATTTATGCCACTTTCGACGCTATTATTATCCGTAATCGCGATGGGAAAATATCATTCATAGTCTTCTTAAATAAAACCCCAGTCTTGGGGTTTTATTGTCATAAAGTTTTTCTTGGGGTATAATGAACCTAAGAAAAGAGGGATAAGATGAAATTTTATATTGGTACTTATACGATGGGACGTAGTTCTGGCATCTATCTTGGCAGTATCCATACAGATTTTTTAAGAGTTGAACCTTGGATTACAACCGAGGATTGTAGTTACTTAGCAACTCATGAAAATTATCTTTTTTCACTTGCTAGAAACGGTATTAAAATCTTTGATCAACAATCGTTAATTTATGAGGACCATTCTTTTACTGAGAATCCAAGTCATATTACCTATATTAATCAATATAACATGATTTTAATTGCAAACTTTAGATTAGGTCATCTCGTGAGTTATCATTTTAAAGGTAGTGCGACATCAATCGTTGAAGTGATCTCATATCCATTTGGTCAAAGTCATGCGCATCAAGTCTATTACCATGATAACCGTGTGTATGTTTGTGATTTAGGACTTGATAAGGTTTATGTTTATGAAATTCAAAAGAATCTACACTTAAAACTCATCCAAGAACTAAAACTACCATTACGAACTGGGCCAAGACATTTAGTCATTTCCAATCAAAAGATTATTTATGTTCTAACTGAGTTTTCAAACGAGATTTATTGTTATGACTGGCATGGCGTTTTAATTCATAATTACCATACCATTCCATTTAACTATATTAAAGCAGATTCATCAGCTATTAAATTATCTCGTGATGAAAAACATCTTTATGCATTAAATCGGACCACTGATTATATCAGTCATTTTGTCGTAAAATCTGATGGTGGGTTAGAGTTGATGGAATGCTATCCAACCGAAGGACGTCACGCAAGAGATTTTGATATATCTAAGGATGATCGTTATTTAGTTATTGCGAATCAACACACATCAAACTTAACTTTATTTGAACGAGATTTAGACAATGGATCATTAACATTACTACATAAAGAACATCCTGTCCCAGATCCGACTTCAGTATTATTTATATAGTTTGATTGTAGTAATTATCTTTGTTAATTTTGATAAAGAAAAAAAGGATTGAGTCAACCAACCAGAAGTGGTATGACTCATCCTTTTTTAATAGAATTTATTGATATCTTGATATTTAACGATTGGATTTCTAGCTGCTTTTGCCTCATCTAGACGTCTAACGATCGTTTGATGTGGTGCAGTTTTAACGAAATCTGGATTTTCAATGGATTCCTTAGCGATTTGACGCAAAGTCTCAATAAAGTAATCAAGTGATTCTTTAGATTCAGATTCCGTTGGTTCAACCATCATCGACTGACTAAAGATTAGTGGGAAGTAAATGGTTGGAGCATGAATACCAAAGTCTAGGAGACGTTTTGCAATATCTAAGGT
>JAEYXZ010000039.1 GCA_023431045.1 Bacillota bacterium
CTTTAGCGCATCCGAATGAGAAAGTTAGAAATTACTGGATTAATCATGTAAGAAACACTCGAGCAATTGCCAATTATTTATCATTATCCCTAAATGATCAAGTGGTTCATAACGTTTGGATTCCGGATGGTGCCAAAGATTATCCGTATCAAAGGTTGGCACCGAGAAAAAGACTGCTTGATTCGCTCAATCAGATTTATCAAACAAAGTACAATAATCCAAACCTCATTGATACACTGGAATCAAAACTCTTTGGTATCGGTGTTGAAGGATATACGGTAGGATCTAATGAGTTTTATCTCTCCTATGCCGTGAAAAACAATATCGGGATTTGTATTGATTCAGGACATTTTCATCCCACTGAAGAGGTTAGTGATAAACTAAGTGCTGTTTATCCGTTTATTAACAATATTCTTTTACATTTATCAAGACCGATGCGATGGGATTCAGATCATGTCGTCAGTTATGATGATGCATTGCTTAGAATTTCAGAAAGTATTATCCGTGATCAAATGCTCGATAAACTGCATGTCGGTCTAGATTATTTTGATGCATCAATCAACCGTATTGCAGCATGGGTTGTTGGAATCAGAAATGTACAAAAGGCTTTTTTAAAAGCGTTACTTGAACCGTCGAAACTGATTAAAGCCAAAGAAGACCAATTTGATTTAACGTCTCGATTGGTGTTAATGGAAGAATTAAAAACGTATCCGGTGGGTATTGTTTATGATTACTATTGTTTTAAAAATCAGATTCCAATGGGCAATGAATATCTTGAAGAAATCAAAACTTATGAAGAAACTATACTGAAAGAAAGAAAGTAAAATTATGGCATATCTATTAGAAGCACCATTCATTAAAGAATTCACAGAAACACTGGCAAACATGTATCGTCTGGGCTGGCATGAAAGAAACAGCGGAAATGCTTCATATCTGTTAAGTGATGAAGACATCACTCCGTATCTTCATGAACTAAAGTACCAAAAAACCGTTGCATTGGTCGAAGCATTACCGGTTTTGGCCAATCGATATTTTTTGATCACTGGGACCACCAAATATTTTAAAGATGCTTTATCAAAACCAGAAGATACGGTTGGTATCATTAGAATCAGCTCTGATGCTAAAACGTATGATATTTTGTGGGGCTATAGTGGTATTGGAAAACCGACCTCAGAATTACCAACACATTTAGCTACCCACGCAACCAAACTTGCTACCAATAAAAATCATCGCATGGTGTTACATGCGCATGCAACTCATACGCTGGCAATGAGTTTCAGTCACGATTTAGATGAAAAACAGTTTACCAAAACACTATGGACGATGTCCACGGAATGTATTGTCGTTTTTCCAGAAGGGGTTGGTGTTTTACCTTGGATGGTTTGCGGAAACAAAGAGATTGGTGATGCTACTGCAGAAAAAATGAAATATGTGAATGCTGTCATCTGGAGTTTGCATGGTATATTTGCAGCAGGCAATTCAATCAATGACACTTTTGGATTGATTGAAACCATTGAAAAGGCAGCGACCATTTATTTCTTAGCATCGCAGCAGGGCATCAAACAAAGAATTACGGATGCTGATTTGAAAAAACTTGCAACCGCATTCAATGTCACGCCACGCATCGGCATCATTGATTAATAGAAACGAGGTTAAGCAGATGGATTTTGTTTTTGCATCACAAGTAAGAAACATCAAAAATATCAATGTTGCATTCCAAAACATCAAACCGATACCCAAAGGAGTTTACACATTAAAACTTGCTGCTTTAAATGTCTATCGAGTATTCATTAATGATGTATTTTTCCATTATGGTCCATCACGCAGTGCACACGGTTATTTACAACAAGATGAACTTCAACTGCATCTAACCGGTGAAGTCAATTATATCACTGTTGAAGTGGTGGGAAACAATGTCAATAACTATTACATTGCGGATGAGTTACCAACCTTTGCGGCAGAACTTTATCAGAGGAATCAGTTATTGTTAAAGACCGATTCATTTGAATGTTTTTTACTTAATGATCGCACCATTAAGATTCAAAGATATTCCTTTCAACGGGCCTTTGCTGAAAGCTATGACATGACGTTGGATCGCTCGTCATTTTACTTAGGTGACCGTTCGATGTTTCCTAAAATATCCGTTGAAAAAGTGACGCCACCATTTGTTCAAAAACGATTGGTGCCCTACCCGATGTGGCATGTTTCAAATCAATTGCCAAAGGTTGAAAATGGTACATTCAGCATTGATTCTTCACGACCTGTTTGGAACGATCGAGCGATTGATCAAATCAGCGAAACCTATCAAGGATACTATCGACATGAACTTGAGGTTAAACTAAGTGATGAGGTTAGCCAAAGTGTATTTGAAAAAAGTGTACTTAACAACGAAAAACTGATCCAACCATTTTGTTATCATATTTATGATACAAAGCGAACCTTAACGGGATTCTTAAATTTAAAGGTGACGGTAATTGAACCGGTGGTTTTTTATGTCATGTTTGATGAAACAGATTTTCATGAGAGTCAACAAAAAAATACCGATGGTATCTTTGTTTCATTTTCCCGTAATGACTGTTCAAACATTCTTAGATATGCTTTAATGCCGGGAACCTATAATCTCATCGCATTTGAACCATACAGCATGCGATACATCAATATCATGGTTCGATCAGGTTCGATGAGAATCAATGAAGTCAACTTCATTAAATATGAAAACCATGAAATGTATCGTTTGCAAGTTAAAACCAATGATGATGATATCAATCTAATCATTAAAGCAGCGCAAAACACATTGGCTCAAAATGCAGTGGATGTTTTAACCGATTGCCCATCCAGAGAAAGAGCTGGTTGGCTTTGTGACTCATGGTTTTCTGCACGCAGTGAACAACTGATGAGTGGCGACAATAAAATAGAACATAATTTCTTGTTGAATTATGCTTTATCACCACAAAGTGAATATTTACCTAAAGGCATGATCCCGATGAATTATCCAGCCGATCATACCGATGGCATCTTTATTCCCAACTGGTCATTATGGTATGGAATCGAACTCTATGATTACTATTTACGCACCAGTGATGATGTATTGATTAAACATTCTAAAGGCAAGATTGAAGGACTAATCACTTACTTTAAAAGATTTGAAAATGAGTATGGCTTATTAGAAAATCTAGAGAGTTGGGTGTTTGTTGAGTGGAGTAAAGCCAATGATTTTGTGGCTGGCGTTAATATCCCGTCAAACATGATCTATGCTCATTTCTTAGCCTGTGTAGGTAAACTTTATGGCAATCATGAATGGCTTATCAAAGCTGAAAAAATCAAAGAAACAATTAAGAAGCTAAGTTATCAAGGTGATTTCTTTGTTGATCAATTGTTAAGAGACGAAAACCAAAACCTGATACCAACTCAACATATCAGTGAGACATGTCAATATTATGCATTTTTCACAGACGTATCCAATCCAAAAGATGACGCCAAACTTTACCAATTGTTAATGAATGAATTTGGACCGAATCGTGACGACGCAAAAGTTTACCCCAAGGTATATAAATCCAATGCATTTATCGGAAACTATCTTCGGTTAGAAATTCTAAGAAGAAATGAAGCGTATCATCAGGTCATTCAAGAATGTAAGGCATACTTTCTTTACATGGCAAAGCGGACCGAAACGCTTTGGGAGCATCGCTTCGTTTTTGCAAGTCTGAACCATGGATTTGCATCCTATGCCGCCAATCTGATTGTTGAAGCACTGACAGGCATTAAAGCATATAATCGAAAAAAGAATGCAATTCAGTATAAAAAAATCATGAGCGACCTTGATTTTTCGATATTTATTCCTTATGGAGAAGGTATCCGTATCAATAAAGAAAAGAACCAAATTGATCTTCAATTGCCATCATCGATGGCAATTGAAACAATTTGATCATTCATCGGCATGTTCTTTAATGTATTGTGATGGCGATAATTTACTATAACGCTTAAATTCTTTTGAAAAATAAAACGGACTTGAATAACCAATCGTTTCAGATATTTTTGTAATACTGAACTGTTTGGTTTTAAGCATGATGAAAGCTTTACGCATTCGTAATGACGTAATATATTTTGAAACATTGACACCCATCGTTCTTTTGAAAATGCGCGACAGATATGAGGCATTCATATAAAACAAGTGACTGATTTTGTTCAATGATAAAGTGGCATCACCGATGTTTTGTTCGATGTATTCAACAATCGGTCGAATATGTACTTTGGTATCACTTAAGTGAGTCGAAAGTAGTCGATCGTGTTCATGGATGAGCATACTAAGAATTCTTAATAAATGTGAAAGAACATTGATGGTGGAATGCACCTTGGAATCGCTGGATTCCTCAAGCATCTCAGAAAACTGTTGAATAAATGGTTTTGGGTTATTCAGTGTGTGGACTGGATTGGCCACTGTGATGTTTGCTCTCTCGCATAAACTCTTAACAGCTAAACCATTGAATTCAACCCACATGTACTCCCATGGATCGTTTTTATCGGGAAAATAAGAAATTTCTTCAGAAGGTGTAATTAGGAATATTTGGTCTTTGGTAACACGATACTCTTTCCCGGCAATTTTAAAATAACCCCTACCTTTAATCACGATGTGAAGGGTATAAATCGATCGTCTGACGGGACCAATCATATCTTTGTTTGGCGTGCATTTTTCGTAACCCACAATCGTCGGTACCATATTCAGCGGAATGCTGTCATCCAAATATCTAAAATAAATGTTTGAGGATTTAAAATTATATTCTTTGCTCATACTTCAATTCTAAATGTTAAAGTAAAAAAAGTAAATACAAAATACATAAATAATGGGATTATTGAGCAATAAAGTAAAAAAAATACATGAATGTGTAAACAAATTCTATGGTAATCAAGTCATCTTGTATGATAACCTATAGATATGATAACGGTTTCATGAATTCAAAAAAAAGGAAATCAACATATGACATTCGTACAACCTAAAGAAAGCGCTACCAAAAATAAAAAACGGTTTAAGTTTACCAAAGGTGATTTATCGTTACTTTCTTTTTTGATACCAACTGCTATCTATGTTTTTCTGCTCCACTATTTACCAATGGGCGGACTAATCATTGCCTTTAAAGATTATAACTCATATCAGGGAATCATTGATTCACCTTGGGCAGATATGTTTGGTCTGGCGCATTTTTATTACTTCATTACATTACCGAATTTCTGGGATATTATCTTTAACACTCTAATCATCAGTGTTTACTCCATTGTCATTAATACGGTTTTTCCGATTATTTTAGCCTTAATCATTAATGAGATTAGAATCAAATGGTTTAAGAAAACCGTTCAAACCATTTCTTATGCACCATACTTCATTTCGGTTGTGGTGCTCGTGGGTATGTTGTTTTCGTTTACTGATTTGGAAAGTGGCATCATCAACTCAATCATTGAGTTTTTTGGTGGCACACCGAAGAACTTGATGGAAGACGCGTTTTTATTCTCAACCATTTATGTGGTGAGTGGTTTATGGCAGGGTTTGGGCTGGTGGTCTATCATTTATGTGGGGATTCTGGCAACCGTTGATCCTGAGTTGCATGAAGCAGCAGTCATGGATGGTGCTAGCCGCATCAAAAGAATTTGGCACATCAACTTACCCGCAATTATACCGGTTGCCGTGATTATGCTGATTCTTAGTATTGGTAATATGCTGACAGTTGGTTTTGAAAAAGTCTATTTAATGCAAACCAGTGGTAATATTGGTGTTTCCGAGGTGATCTCAACCTATGTTTACCGGGTATCTTTAAGTGCCAGAATTCCACAATATAGTTATGCCAGTGCGATTGGATTATTCAATTCAATCATTAGCGTCATCTTATTGTTTACCGCCAATAAGATTTCATCAAAAGTTAACGAAACATCATTATGGTAAGAAGGGAGACTCAATCAAATGGTAGAAAATAAAGGCTCTGATCGCGTTTTTAATTGGGGTATCATCGTGCTTGCATTTGTTTATGCGTTGATTACTGTTTTACCTCTCTTGCATGTTTTAGCCAGTTCATTTTCCAGTCCGGATGCCGTCAATCGGGGTGAGGTTGGTATCTTCCCTATTGAGTTTACTTTGATTAGTTATCAAAGAGTGTTTCAGGATGAAGGGATTATTCAGGGGTTTCTCAATACCATCTTATATACCGTTTTAGGAACTATCATTCAATTGGTGCTACAGTTCACTGCAGCATATCCATTAACCAGACAGGATTTAAAGTTTAAAAAGTTTTGGAATATGTTTTTTGTGATTCCAATGTTTGTTGGTGGCGGATTGATTCCAACCTATATCGTTGTCAAAAGCTTAGGTATGGTTAATACCATTTGGGCGATGATTATTCCGGGTGTTGTTAACTTATTTAACATCATTATCATTCGAACATACATTAAGTCAACCATTCCTTGGGAAATGCAAGAAGCGGCAATGATTGATGGTGCTTCCAATTGGCGGATCTTTTTGCAAATCATTATTCCTCTTTGCAAACCGATCATTGCAGTCATGACGCTTTATGCAATCATTGGCTATTGGAACTCCTATTTCAATTCATTAATCTATATCACAGATGATTCACTTTTCCCGATTCAGCGCGTGCTTCAACGGTTATTGGTTGCTAATGACAGTGGTACCATTGGCGGCGGTGAATCTGAAATCATGGCGCAGTCACTGAAATACTCGACCATAGTGATTGCAAGTGCCCCGATGTTACTGCTCTATCCATTCTTCCAAAAGTATTTTGAAAAAGGTTTAATGGTCGGAAGCATTAAAGGTTAAAGGAGACAGATATGAAAAAAATATTGACTTTAGTGGTTTGCTTATTAATAACCGTGGTACTTGTTGCTTGTACATCGGATCCATATGATGCCAACAACTTCTTACCCAATGGAACAGAAGAAAACCCTTATCAAATCGTACGTGAAAAAACCACGATTGATATATTTGTACCAAGAGGGAGTAAAAATCCACCGTTTGCAACCATGAAAATGTTTAAAAAACTGGCGGAACTGACAAACCTAGAGTTTAAGTTTACCGAAGTGGATGTTTCTGCATATACCCAGGTTAGATCGGCTGCTTGGGAAGATAAAAACAATTTACCAGATTTATTCTTATTCAACAATTCAGTGGCTGAACAAGTCATTTATTCACAATATGATACATTGGTTTCATTTAATGATGATGAACTGAGTTCAGGCGGTGTTGCGGCCGGAAACCTCATCGAAAATTACATGCCGATTTATAAAGATTTATTAGAAAACAATTTTTACATTGATACCGATGAAAATGCCATTCGAACGGCACGATTTGAAGATGGCATGATG
>JAEYXZ010000049.1 GCA_023431045.1 Bacillota bacterium
ACCTTATGCTGCATATGTATACCGAAAAGTGACATAATTGCTTGAAAGCAATTTTAAAAAAACGATATCCTTTATTATATAATACAAAAAAAGGATAAGGAGTAACACAATGAACACAACAATTTTCGCACACGTCAACAAACCCGTTCAAACAGTTTGGGATGCATTTAATTTGCCGAAGCATATAATGAATTGGAATCATGCAAGTGATACTTGGTATTGTCCAGCCGCTAAAAATGATTTAAGAGTTGGTGGTAATTTTGTTTATCGAATGGCTGCTAAAGATGGGTCCTTTGCATTCGATTTTGAAGGAACATATGATCAAGTAAAACCACTAGAATTTACTGCTTATACAATGCCAGATAATCGAAAGGTTAATGTCACATTTAAACAACAAAAAGATCACACATATGTTGAGATGACATTTGATCTAGAAGAAGAAAACTCAATGGAAGATCAACGTAGTGGTTGGCAATCCATTCTCGATAATTTTAAGGCATACACAGAAAAACTCTAATTTAGTCAATGTTTTATAAATTTTAAAAGTATTATTATATGGAATGAAATAAGAATCTTTTTTTGGTCACACCAATTGAGATTCTTTTTTATTTTTGTCTTAGATGATGATTTTCATATTCTTTTACCATTGATGACAAAAGAGTGACATTTCGATACAAGTATGAATGTTCTTCTTATGAATGAATTAGAATGAATGTGAAATTGTTATTAAGGAGACTATTTTATGTGGATTTATTTAAAAGTATCTATCATTGCATTCATTATTTTCATCATTATTGACCTACTTTGGTTAGGCTTAATCGCAAAGGACCTTTATCAGAGAGAATTGGGACACTTGCTTAAACCAAATGTAAACTTTACAGCAGCCATTATCTTTTATTTAATATTTATTATTGCTTTATCAGTATTTGTTATTGTACCGGGAATTGAAGCTGATTCAATCTGGAAAGTAATCTTCCTTGGTGCACTCTTTGGATTTGCAAGTTATGCAACATATGACTTAACCAATTATGCAACATTAGAAGGATTTCCATTAAATATGGTTATTATCGACTTAATTTGGGGAACATCACTCGGAACATTAACGTCACTACTCACATTTCTCATTTATAAAGGAGTATTTAAATGACATCAAAAGTATTAATATATAAAGACGATATTATCAGAGCATTTTTAAACGGTGCGAGAGCGGTCATCTCAAAAGAAAAACAACTTAACGAGATTAATGTGTTCCCAGTAAAGGATGCAGATACTGGTACGAATCTTAGATCATTGATGGATTCTATACTTAAAAGAACTCAACTGAAGGATACATTAAAAGAAACCTTGGAATCTATATCTAATGCAGCACTCCTCGGATCTAAAGGTAACTCAGGTTTGATTTTCTCACAATTTATTTATGGTTTAAGTAAAGACATACAAACCGATTTTATGGATCAACAGATTTTAATCCAACAAATTAAAAAAGGTTATGAACTTGCCTATGAAGCAATTGATATGCCAGTCGAGGGAACAATCATTACCTTAATGCGCAATTGGTACAATTTACTCAATCAAGATGCAAGCGAGTCATCTTTTGAAGAATACTTATTAAAGAGTAGCATTGAACTTCAGAAGACGTTGGAAGAAACTAAATCACTCTTACCAATTTTAAAGAAAAATAATGTGATTGATGCTGGGGCACTAGCATTCACGACTTTTGTTGATGGTTTTGTTAGAAGTATTACAGATGAGAATTTTATTGTTGAAATTGAAGAATCCGAAGTTTTAACTCTTGATCACACAGATGATCACAATCATGATGAAACGGATATTGAACATCGTTATTGCACTGAAATTCTAATCAAATCACAGCTCCAAAAGGAATCACTTAAATTATTACTCAAACATCATGGTAATTCTCTTGTTATTGGTAAATCAAGTGAGTTCTATAAGATTCATATTCATACGAATGAGCCACATAAAGTATTTGAGTATATTTCAAAATATGCAACAATTGTTGATTCTAAAGTTGATGATATGAAAAATCAAAACATGATTAATCATCATCGTAAATACGATATCGCAATTCTTACCGATTCGATTTCTGATATTCATCAAAATCTCATCGATGATCTTCAAATTCAAGTCTTTCCAGTTTCGATTAATGTCGATGGAACTATCTATTTTGATAAAAAATCGATCAAGAACCAACGAATGCTACAACTCATTCAATCTGGTAAAGAGTTTCCAAAAAGTGCTTCACCTGCAACTCTCGATGTTATCAAGTATTTAGAACTATTAAAAAAACATTTCAAAAAGATTCTAGTGGTTACTGTTTCAAGCAAGATGAGTTCGACTTATAATGTCTTTAAAAACGCCATTGCAGAATTAAAGACTGAGGATATCAAGCTCATTGATTCTAAACAAAATAGCGTTGGGGAAGGTTTGGTTACACTCCATGCAGCAAAAATGATCAGTGAGGGTTATTCTTTTAATGATGTTTATGAAAGCACGCAGGAAGCTGTAAAATCAGCAAACATTTTAGTTTCAGTGAAAACACTTGATAACATGGTTAGAAGTGGTCGTGTGTCAAAAGGTTTAGGACTTATCGCTAAAGTCCTCAACTTAAAACCAATTGTTTCAATTGATGAAACAGGTGAAGGGATTGTTTTAGGTAAAGCATTGGGTCGAAAGAATAGTTTCAACAAAATTCTTAGACACATGAAAATGGTCCATAAAAAAGAAGGTATTAAATCATACGCTTTATCTTACGTTGATAATTTACAGGAAGCAGAAAAATTTAAGGTATCACTTGTTAGAGTTTTAGGATTTATGCCAGAATATATCACTGAATCAAGTGCGGTCATCGCAATGAATGCAGGAAAAGATGCAGTTGCAGTTGGTTATATAAAAGGGAGAAAATAATGGAATTCTTATATATATATTTAATTTTATTAGCATATTTTATGATTTGGTTTGTGATTGCACAAATCAAGAAAAACAACGGTTTAATTGATATTGCATGGGGAATGAGTTTTGTTGTCACTGTCGTCAGTTCACTCATCTTAAGTGGCTCGGTGAATTTAACTAAAATGATTATGCTTGGTGTGATTATGCTCTGGGGAATGAGATTATCGATTTATCTCTTTATGAGAAACTGGAGTAAGCCAGAAGATTTTAGATATAAAGCGATGCGTGACAAATGGAAAACAAATTTAAAACTCAAGGCATTTCTTAAAGTCTTTTTAACTCAATCGATATTCTCATATATCATTTCATTACCTGTCATTTTCACTAATCTATACTCCACAAACTTGACTGAGATTATTGAATTCGTCGTGATCGGATTAGGGTTAGCAATTTATCTTTTAGGATTTGTTTTTGAAGTCCTTGCAGACAGTCAACTCGCATTGTTTAAGAAGAATCCGAACAATAAAGGTAAAATCCTAAAAAGTGGTGTATGGAGTTTATCAAGACATCCAAACTATTTTGGTGAAGCAACGATTTGGTGGGGGATTGGAATTATATCCATTTCAGGATTTGTACCAATCACATTCATCGCATTAATTAGTCCTTTAATCATCACATTACTCTTAAGATTTGTCACAGGTGTTCCACTCTTGGAAAGAAAGTATATCGGTAACCTAGAGTTTGAAGCATACAAAAAAGTAACACCAATATTTGTTCCATTTATAAAGAAAAAGCAACCTTAATCCAAGGTTGCTTATTTTATAGGTAAGAAGATCTCATGGTGATAAAATGAAACATCTTCATTTACAGTAACAAATGCGTTAGAAAAGCCATTGTAAAGCGTAAGTACATCATTAATAATCGATTTACCAAACCCATGATTTTGACTATCTAGCTTTGTTGTTTTATCGGTAATTTCTGTTTTACTATCCGTGGTATTAACAAACGAAATCTTGATGTAATCATCAACCATTTCACTTTTTATTTCCATGATACGAGTGGATTCACTAACCTTTTGGACAGCTTCTAAAGCATTTTCTAAGATGTTATAGAAGAGTTTGATTAAGTCTAGTTCAGTCATCGTTCCAAGTTTTATATACGCATTTGAGTCAAACTTGGTTTGAACTCTCATAAAGCGTTTTTCATAATCATTAAGAAGTGCATCTAGAATCATATTATTGGAATAGTTCTTACGGGTTGCCATCATCAGTTCAAGTTCTTTACTGTAGTCCTTTAAGATTTCAGAAATGGCATCATATTGCTTAAGTGACAATAAGTTAGTGATGGTTTTAATGATTTTATCATAGTCATGTTTAAACTTTGAGAAACTCATCATTTGTTCTTCGTAGTTCTTATAATGTTCAATCTGTGTCGTTAGTTGTTTAGTTAATAACTCGGTTTTTACTTTGAATGAACTGAAGTGACTGGAATTTGCGGTAAATAGTCTTAATAAAAAGTAAATGATTTCAAAGCTAAACGATGTAATGAGTAACATGTTGTTATACCAAATGGCTTCAACACTAATCTCAGTAAAACTGAGCCATGCCATATTGACGATTAAAATCATTTGAATGCTAATCAGTAACAAGAGATTTCGTTTCAATAAGAAAAAGTCTTTGAGCTTGTTTCTAATGAGTAAAACATCAAATAAATATAGAGAGCCAATCGATAGTAAATAAGCATTACCCTGACTGAAAGCAAAATAATCCGTCTCCCTGATCCAATTTGGGTCATAAGGAACACCTTCTATTGCAGCAAATAATGTACCAAAGAAGAGGAACATGATATAGATTTTAACAATAATATTAAATGATAAGAACAAAATGTTAAAGATATTTGTCCGGTAAATCAATGAAAGTCCAATTGGATAAGTAATAAATGTCAATAATGCAGCTAAACCAACATAAACATCAAAGTATGCAGTGATAACAAATTGAAGATAAATACTTAATAAGACAAAAATCACTCCAAGATAATAATAATCTCGTAGCTCGAAATACTTCTTATAAGTATGAAGATAGAGTGCAATGTATGTGGTTGAGACAACAAAAGCATAAACAATAGAGAGTATTTCCATAGAATATCCTTACTTGTTTAAGTATTCAATAAAACTTTGTTTGACAGGTTTTAATAAATTTCTAGAGATTGGGATTATGACTTGATTTTTAAGTGTAAGTTCAGTGGTAGAAATGGTTTTAATATATGCAAGATTAACTAAAAATGAGCGATGAGTTAAAATAAACCCTTTATCATGTAGACTGGTAATCAAGTCACTTAGTTTATAGTAAAATTCATGTACTTTTTTATCCGATGTATGAACAATGATTAATCGTTTAAAACTCTCAAAATGGGTGACATCAGAAAGATTAAATGTGATATCTTCTTGTTGACTCTTAAAACGAATGACTTCTTTAGAAAGCGAGCGATTTAAACTCTTTACGGTAGATAAGAAGACATCCTCAAATTTTTCATCATGGAGACTTTTTATGAGATAATTGGTTGCTTTTGCTTCAAAGGCATTATAGACAAATGACTCAGAACTGGTTAAGAAAATAATCTTAGCAAACTCGTTAAATTTTCTGATTTTCAGGGCTGTTTCTATCCCGGTCATTCCACCAGTTAAGATATCCAGATAAATGATTTCAAACTTATTGGGATTATCTTCTAAATAGAAGAGTAAAGATTCGCCGTTCTTAAAGCGAATAATATCGACTAGTAATTGATGTTTGTTTGCTATTTCTTTAATTTTTGATTCATAGAAATCTAGATATTTAATTTCATCATCGCATAATGCTATAGATATCATATGTACCTCATGTTAATCTTAACTTTATTATAGCATTAAATGCTATCAATTTTAAAGATTCTTTTCATGGTAAGGTCTTGATTGGAACAGCATTTTAGTACAAAATAACCACATTTCATTACATATCAGATTTTACTTTAATGTATCAGAGTAGAATAAATACATAAAGCAATCATATTATTAAAAAATAGGAGAGTCAATGATGAGTCTATACCAAATATATGTTGAAGATAAAGATTTAAATGTTGTTGAACTAAAAGAATACAAAGGGAAAGTACTACTCATTGTAAATACAGCAACCACATGTTTTTTCACACCACAGTACGAAGGTTTACAACATCTGTATGAAAAGTTTAATGCTCGTGGATTTGAAATTTTAGATTTTCCATGTAATCAATTTAGAAGTGGTGCTAAAGGATCAAATCTTGAGATTGATCAATTTTGTGTGACTAAATATGAAACAAAATTTAAACGTTTTAATCGTATTGATGTCAATGGTCCAGATGAGTCCATTCTCTACACATACCTAAAGCGTCATGAGAAAGGTTTATTTAATCAAAAGATTAAATGGAACTTCACCAAGTTTTTAGTCGATCAAAGTGGTCGAGTCATCAGACGTTATGCACCGATGGTTAATCCAGAGAAGATTGCTAAAGATATCGAAATGTTACTCAATAAGAAGGGAGTATAACCATGTTTCTTGCCTTAAAAGAATTAGCACATTCAAAAAAGAAATTTGCTTTAATTATTGCTGTTGTTATATTAGTTAGTTATTTAGTATATTTTCTAACATCCTTAGCTTACGGACTTGCAAGTTCATATACCGATGCAGTCAACAAGTGGGAAAGTGATCAAGTTGTAATCACGGTTGATGCAAATGATAATATGATGATGTCATTTATTATGCCAAATGATTTTGAAGATCTCGAAGTGACCGGTTCAAAAGCTAAACTTGGTCTATTTCCAGCTGTTATTAAAAATCCTGAAGCATCAGATGATATTGATACCAGACTTAACATATATTTATTTGGAATCGAAGATGATTCATTCTTAAAACCAACCGATGCAACTCAAACGATCAGTGGTTATCAAGTAATTGTTAGTGATGAACTTCAAAATGAAGGATATGAAATCGGTGATAGAATTGCAATCTCAGGTAGTGATATTGAACTAGAGATTGTTGGTTTTACAGCAAAAGCAACGTATCAAACAGCTCCGGTTATTTATGTTGATTTAGCAACTTGGCAAGAGTACCGATTCTCAACTGAAACACCACCACCACTATTTAGCAGCATCATCGTAAGAGGTGAAATTAACTCGATTGATAGTAAATTTGCGACCTATACAATTGATGATTATATCTTTACTTTACCTGGATATACTGCGCAAGTTCTAACATTCTCAATTATGATCATTTTCTTAATCATCATTGTAGCATTTGTTTTAGGTATCTTTATCTACGTCTTAACAATCCAAAAGACTCCAATGTTTGGTGTTATGAAAGCTCAAGGTATTTCTAACTTCTATATCTCAAGCTCAGTATTACTCCAAACAATTGTCATCGTTGCAATTGGGATCTTGATTGGTTTAGTCTTAACAGAAGTATCAGTGTTCTTCTTAAGTAGTTTTGTTCCACTTGCTACAAATCTATTATTCTATGTTGTTATTACACTTGCATTTTTCTTATTTGCAATATTTGGTGGATTATTCTCAGTTAAAGCAGTATTGAAGATTGATCCATTAAGAGCTATCGGAGGTTAATATGAAACAACCATTAATTGAAATGAGAAACGTCACTAAAGATTTTTTACAAGCTGATGTTGTTATTAATGCTTTAAAACCAACTAACTTTATTGCCTATGAAGGTGAAATGATTGGTATTATTGGACCTTCTGGATCTGGTAAATCAACATTCTTAACGATCCTAGGTGGATTACAAAAACCAACTACAGGTCAGGTGTTTCTAAATGGAAAACCATTTAGTAATCTTTCGGTAAAAGAAAAATCAAAAGTTAGATTCAAAGAGATTGGATTTATTCTTCAAGCCTCCAATTTAATCCCATTCCTAACAATTAAAGAACAACTTGTTTTATATAATAAGATTCAAAAATCAAAGATTGATAAAGATTGGATGCAAGAATTGTTTGATAAACTTGGCGTTGATAAGTTAAAGAATAAGTATCCAAATGAGCTATCGGGTGGGGAACGTCAAAGATCAGCGATAGCAAAAGCACTTTATCATAATCCAAATGTTATCTTTGCAGATGAACCAACTGCATCACTTGATACCAATAAAGCATATGAAGTTGTTAAACTATTGGCACGTGAAACAAAGCAACAGAAGAAAGCTACTATTATGGTAACTCATGATGAACGTATGCTTGAGTTCTGTGATAAAGTATACGTGATTGTCGATGGAGTTTTAAGTGAACGTAAAGCAAACTAGGTAATAGATATAGTTTGATATCGTAGATTAAATGATTTGTTATTTATTTATTCGTATAAGAAATAAATCAAGTTTTAATGACATACCATTTTTATAGAAAATACAGTTAGATTTAAGCAATAAATGCCTTGATATATATCAAGGCGTTTTTTTTTTGTCAGACAAATATAATTGTTCGATATTTGATGATTAATAATGCTATAATTATCACAGGTATTCAAAGGAGATTATATGCTATCACTTAGATCACTTTACCAAATTGGACATGGTCCATCATCATCCCATACGATGGGACCAGCACGTGCGATTCAAATTATTAAGGATGAACATCCAGAAATTACGCATTTCCATGTAACTTTATATAACTCTTTAGCCTTGACTGGTAAAGGCCACTTAACTGAAGATGCGATGCGTCAATCAGTTGAACCAAGAAAGATTGAATTCTCAAACAAGATTGACTTAGAAAAGTTTGCGAATACAATTGTTGTTTTAGGTTATCAAAATGATCAGTTAGTATCCACCGATGAAGTTAAATCAACTGGTGGTGGAAGAATTGTTTTTGTTGGTCGTGAATCAGCAGAAGTACAAGTTTACCCACATAAAAGTTTTAATGAGATAAAGACTTATTGTAGAGAGCATAATTTATCACTATTTGATTATGTTGTACGTTTCGAAGGTGAAGATATTATTTCATTCCTAAAAGATATTTGGACTACGATGCAAAATGCTGTTGAACGCGGTATATCAGTTGAAGGTGTTTTACCAGGTCCGCTTAAAGTACAACGAAAAGCGAAAACACTCCATGAAAAATCAATGATGAAAGAACCCTCTGAAATCACAGAAAATAGACTAGTTAGTGCATATGCATTTGCAGTTAGTGAAGAAAATGCCGCAGGAGGAATCATTGTTACAGCTCCAACTTGTGGCGCGTGTGGTGTACTCCCAGCACTGCTTTACTATATGAGACGTAAACATAAATTCATCGATGATGACAGAGTTATAAAGGCTTTAGCGGTTGCTGGATTGTTTGGTAATTTAATTAAACATAATGCATCAATTTCCGGGGCTGTTGCAGGATGTCAAGCAGAAGTAGGTTCAGCATGTTCGATGGCAGCTGCAGCACATGCGACACTTTTCAATTTATCGATTAGTCAAGTAGAATACGCTGCTGAAATCGCTATGGAACACCATTTAGGACTTACTTGTGACCCAATTAATGGATATGTCCAAATCCCTTGTATCGAACGTAATGCAGTTGCCGCACTCCGTGCCATTGATGCATGTGGGCTGGCATATTTCTTAAGTGACTCAAGAAAGATATCTTTTGACACAGTCATTGAAACTATGTATCAAACTGGATTATCAATGCATACAGATTATAAAGAAACAAGCATCGGTGGACTTGCTAAAAACTATAAGGGTACCGATGAAAATTGCTGGTAATACAAAAAAATGACATTAGATATTGTTTAGTTTTTCATGAATGAGGTTTGATGCGATTTGAAATGCTTCAATCCGTCTCGAAGCTAAAGTGATTTGTGAGACATAACGGTTTGGATTGGGTTTTGCCTCTAATGTTTTCTTTGTCTCAATGAGTTTATGAATGGTTGAATCAATTTGAAATTTAGCACCAATCAGTTGATCTTTTGTGTAATCCATTTTCATACCTCCGATATTCTATTATATGATAATTGTAAAAAAACTCGTTATGGACAATCCAAACGAGTTTTCTATTAATTTAAATAATCTTTGTATCCTCTTTAGGAATTACTTCTTCGATAAATACCTTTACGAGTTTTGCATCAAACTGCTTACCACTATATTTATTGAGTTCACTAATTGCATAGTCTTTACTTTGAGCTTTTCTATATGGACGATCTGCGGTCATCGCTTCATATGAATCACAAATTGATATGATGCGTGAGAAGAGCGGAATATCCTCACCTGACAATTTTTGTGGATAACCGTTACCATCATATCTTTCATGGTGTGTTAAGGCGTATTTTGCAAGATCTGAATAACCATCTGCAGCTCTTAGAATATGATACCCTTTCTCCGTATGAGTCTTCATGATTTCATATTCTTCATCAGTGAGTTTACTCGGTTTATCAAGGATTGAATCAGGAATTGAAATTTTTCCGATATCGTGGAGTAATGCTGCAATCGACAATTCATTTAAATCTTCCTTATCTAGATTTAACGCCTCACCCATCAATAGACATAACTTTTGAACTCTTTCAGAATGTTCTTTTTCAATTTGATACTTATCATTAAGTGTTTGAATTATACCTTTAATGGCATTATTTCTTAAACTAGTTGAATCAAGGATTTTACGCTTATACATTTCTGATTCAGCTTGTTTGAATATCTCATCGTTAGCTACTTGGTGATCATTTTTAATTGCGTAACCAACGGAAACATTTAAGGTAATATTTAAATACTTAAGTTTAGAGATTTTCTCGTGAATGAGACGAATATAGCCTTTAATAAGTTTTTCACTGGTGTTAACGGCGAGAAATGCAAATGCATCTCCACCGATTCTAAATAAATCACCGATATCTTTAGAGAATTTTACGAGCGCTTTTGAGACTAACAATAATACATGATCACCATGTTCAAAGCCGTAAGCATCATTAATCAATTTTAAACCATTTAGATCCAGAAGTATGACTCCAATTGGATAGGAGTCTTCATGATCAAGACGCGCAAATTCTTCAATAAAGAAAGAACGATTAAAAACACCTGTAAGTGCATCACGTTTTGTTACATAGTCAAGTTGCATCTCTTTTTCGACTTGATCTGTGATGACTTGTACATATGAGATGATACCGCCGATTTCGTCATTCTGATCATACCATGGACGAGTCGACCATGAAGTGTAATGATTTTCACCAGTTGAGCGAATAAACGTATCTCGATTCTCACCTAGAATTTCACCTTTGAGTGAACGCTTATGTGCATCTTTGAATTTTTCTGGAATATCTGGAAATAGTTCATAATGATTCTTTCCGATGATATCTTGGGTAATATTAAATTGCTTTTTAAACTGGTCACTTACATATAAGTAATTCATGTGCGTATCATAAACAGCGATACCACCATTATTATTTTCAATAACATTTTGCAGCATATGATTCATAAAGTTGATTTCTTTAATGGCGTTTTTCTCATTCGTTATGTCAGTAATAATACCAACCATCCAAGCTGGATTTCCTTGTTTGTCTTTTTCAATGACTTTACCATAACAACGGAATGAACGTTCATTGTGATATTGATTGGTTAGATTGAATTCGAAAATAATGGCTGGTGAAAGACCTTGTTCAACATCTTTTATGGCATCAACAAATTTATCACCAAAAACTGGATCAATTAATGTAATCCATTCAGTAAAAGTTAATTCAGAAGGAAAATTTTTAATATTGAGTAATTGTTTTAAAGTATAATCAAAAGAGATTTTATTGGTGGATTTTCTCCATTCCCAAATACCTGAGCGAGTGACCTCTAATATTTCTACATACTGTTGTCGAATGGAACGTACGGTTTTAGTTATTTTATAGTTTCGTTGTGCGTAGAAAAACAAAATAACAAAACATATAATGAATAGAATTGATAAGAGAATCGTACCAATCATATAAATTGTCGCATCAAGAATCAAAAGATGAATGTTTATCATAAAGGTTCTCCCTTAAATGAATATGGTCATCATCCAACTATCGTCATCAGGTAATTATATTTTACCATGTTATATAAAGTTCTCATAAGTAGTGATAATTCTTGACATTTATCTGATGGCACGAAAATAACCTCTAGATACGTGATAAAATAGACTTAGGAGGGTAATCTATGGACTATCTAACAAAATCAAAAGAAGAGCTAATCTTGATGATTGAAGCTCAACAACGTCTAATTTCACAGTTGATTGAAGAACAGAATCAAAATGAAACACTTGATTTTGCATGGAGTGGGAATTTAGGCCACTGGTATTGGGATTATAAAACGAATCAAGTTACTTTTAATCCAATGAAAATCGAGGCACTTGGTTATCATATGGATGAGATTGAAAAACCAATTGGATTTGAATTTTTCACCTCAAAACTTCACCCAGATGATTATCAACCCGTGATGGACAATATGATTAAGCATCTCCAAGGATTTAGCCATGTTTATGATGTTGAGTACCGGATTAAAACCAAGGATGGTTCTTATAAATGGTTCCATGATCGAGGTGCAGTAACCATAAGAGATGAGGATGGAAAACCTCTATTTCTAGCAGGAATTGTTTTTGACATTTCGAGTCAAAAGGGAAAACTAGAAATGTTAGTCGAGCAAACAGAAAAACTGGAAGAACAAAATATCATAGATGAAAAAACAAAAGCATTTAATTATCGTGGATTGATTCGCAGGTTGAAATCCTCAATCCAAAATCCTAACACTATAAAACCACCGATTATTTTAATGATTGACATCGATGACTTCAAATCAATTAATGATCAGTTTGGGCATATGGTTGGTGATGAAATCTTAATAGAACTAGTTTCCTTAATTAAACAAAATCTCAGAGACCAAGATTATATTGGACGTTTTGGTGGTGAAGAATTCATCATTGGTTTCGACAATACATCAATAGATATTGCTAGAACTATATCTAATAGATTGTTAAAACTGGTTGCTAATTATCGATTCACTAAAAATATTCATGTGACATTTAGTGGTGGTCTAGCAAGCTATTTGGGAACCTCATTATATGATTTCATTCATTATGCTGATCAAAACTTATATGAGGCAAAACGACGTGGTAAGAATCAAATAATATAATACAGGTGATTATCATGAAAGTAAAACGTCGTATTTATCAATTTAATATGATAACATTCATCATATTTCCGATGATTTTATGGTTAGTATATTATCTTTTAACACAGTCCACTCCTTATTCAATTTCAAGAACATATTATTCAGAAATTAGATATGTGTTTATTATCGGGATGACAATTATTTTGGTTAATCACTTCATAATGATTATCGTCGAGAAAACCAATTACTATCGTTTGGTATTAAGCATTTTATTAACGATTTGTTATAGTTTAATCTTAATGTTTCCAACCGCATACTCGGGATCAAATGAAACGCATGTAGGATTGTTTATGGTACCGATAGAGATTTCACATATCGTTCACCGCATTTCAGTTTTACTCTATTTCGGTTTATATATCGTTGACATGATTTATTTACTGTATAAGAAGAGATTAGGGTATATGGGAATTTTAATTCCATTTTATATTATTAGTATGTTCTTACTCATAAGTGGAATTGCTTTTGATTTTAATGACTTATTCAATGGATATACATATTTGATGGAAATGGTTTTACTTGATATTTTAGCAATTTACTTTTATTTCTTATCAAAACTGACAAGTCATACATCAAGTGATATAATGAGGGATAGAAAGTATGTTCGTTTATCAAATGAAAGAAGGGATTAATATGAATGAACAACAATTGAAACAAATGCATGAAGGATTAGGATTTATAGCAGCACTAGACCAAAGTGGTGGTTCAACACCAAAAGCTTTAAAACAATATGGTATTGATGAATCAAAATATAAAAATGAAGAAGAAATGTATGCACTCGTGCATGCCATGAGAACTAGAATTATCAAGAGCCAAGCCTTTAATTCCAAAAAGGTATTAGCTGCGATTTTATTTGAAAACACGATGGATCGACAAATCGATCAATTATTTACTGCGGATTTTTTATGGCAACAAAAGCACATCGTACCATTCTTAAAGATTGATAAAGGATTAGCTGAACTATCTGATGGTGTTCAAATGATGAAACCAATTCCTGATTTGAATTCATTGTTAGAACGTGCAGTATCTCGTCATATTTTTGGAACAAAGATGCGTTCAGTTATTAAAGCTGCAAACCATAAAGGTATTCTTGCAATCGTTAAACAACAATTTGAAATCGCAAAAGTGATTATGTCATATGGTTTAGTACCAATTATTGAACCAGAAGTTGATATCAATATTCCAGATAAAAAAGAAGCAGAACACATCCTTCTTAATGAACTTAAAAAGGAACTTGAATTATTACCAAAGAATGCAAAAGTCATCTTCAAGTTAACCATTCCAACTGAGGCTAACCTTTATCAAGTATTAATGAAAGATCCAAGATGTGTGAGAGTTGTTGCACTATCTGGTGGATATAGTCGTGAACACGCCAATGAATTATTAAAACAAAATCATGGATTGATTGCATCATTCTCACGAGCTCTTGCCGAAGGTTTATTTGATTATCTATCACAACCAGAATTTGATCGTATTCTTGGTGAATCCATCCAATCAATTTACGAGGCATCTATTACGTAATGGCGAAAAAAATCAATATTGCAGAGATTGCAAGATTAGCTGGAGTCTCAACAGCAACCGTATCCTATGTCATTAATGATTTAGGTAAGGTTTCTGAAAAGACCAAACGTAAAGTTCAACGCATTATTGCCGAATTGGATTATATTCCAAGTCTCAATGCAAAATCACTTTCGAATGGGCAAACCAAATTAATCGGAGTTACCCTTCCTTTAATCGCACCATCTGATACGACTGGTTCACTCCTTGAAACGAATCCTTTTTTTGCTGAGTATTTAGGTGAAATTCATAAAGTCATCTCTGAATACGGTTATGATATTTTACTATCGGGGATTCAAGTTAAGGGAAAATATAAGAACTGGATTAAGAGTAGAGGATTAGATGGAATCATTCTACTTGGGTCATATCCTCAAGATATTTATGAGGAAGTCAAAGAGTTAAATATTCCGACAGTCCTAACCGATATTTATGAAGACTATAGTGCTAATTTCCACACCATCAATTCAGATGATGCGGATGGATCTTACCAAGCAACCAAACATTTAATTGATTTAGGTCATAAAAGAATTGGATTTGTCGGTGGATCGATTACTAAGTCACCAATCC
>JAEYXZ010000058.1 GCA_023431045.1 Bacillota bacterium
AGTGGATACTCATTAAGTCCATATTGGACAATTGGTAGTCATGGAAATGAATTATACTTTGACAATATCTCATTCTATGATGCAATGCCAGCAGCAGTTGATGAATTTGTCTTTGCAACCTTTGAAGGTGGTAACCTAGCAACTGCTGATGCTACACAGTACTGGCAAAGTTCTGAAGGTACACCAAATATTAGTGTTGTTTTAGATAGTGAAAATTATGTCCTTAAACTTGATGGTGTTGATTGGATTCAATATGCAACTGGAGTACAAGGTGTTGGTGAATTCTTAGCATTTAGTATTAAACTTGATGAAGGTTCAGACTTATCAAATCTTCGATTCCAATCCAACACAGATGCAGCAAATACCAAATGGGTTAAAGATGGTGCCATCCTACTTGTCGATGGTACACCACTTGCGATAGATGCAATCCCAGATGATGGAAGTTGGCACCAAGTCATAATTCAATGGACTGGTTCAGGGCTTGCATTAACAGATACCATTCGAATTGCACTTGATGGTGGAGATGTGATTTATCTTGATAATCTTGCTTGGTGGAGAATGCCGGGTGAACCAACTTATCCAATCATGTCATTTGATTTTGTTGAAGGAATTGATGGGCTCGATCCAAACTTCTATTGGCACAATGGTGAACCAACTGATGGCGTTATGAATATCATTTCTGCTGATTACGCAGCATTTGGATTTGGTTCTCCAGCAATCGGTGGAGCTGCATATATTAAATTTGATATAAAACTTGCAGCGGAAAATAATGCGGATACATTCCGTATTGAAATGGGTGGAAGCAATGTCATTAACTGGTCAGTCATGATTGAAGATGGCGTTGTCCCAGCACTCACTGAAGAATTCCAAACAGTCATGATTCCATTATCAATGTATGTTGCTAATTTAGGTGCATTTGATACGTTACAATTCCATATTAATAATGGTGGTGTTGTGATTGATAATTTAGAAATTGGTTATGATAGTTATGGCTATCAAATGAGTCAATACAATAACACACAAGGTGACTAATAACTGATTTATAAGAACAATAAGGATATCTCCTCTAACTTTAAGTTGGGGGAGATATCTAATGTTTTTACGATATGAACTATTGAATCGTATCATAAGAACATTAGGAGGAAAACGATGAAAAAAATACTATTACTATGCATGATACTAATTTCAGTTTTAATCTTAAATGCATGTCAAGGCAGTGGAAAGATTGAAGTTGTCATTGGTATGTGGCCAGAATCTGCAAATACTGATGATGTCGCGATGTTTAATGTTTGGAAAGAACGATTTGAAAGTGACTATCCAGAGTATGAAATTATTGGTGAATCCTTCACTTATTCAGTTGAGGCTTTTTACGCACGTGCAAATTCTAAAACATTACCGACCGTTTTTCAAACTTGGTTTACAGAACCTCAGATGATTGTTGATGGGGGTCATGCTAAAGATATTACAAAAGTTGTTCAAGATTTAGGTTGGTATGACAAAATGGATCCAGTTTTAAGATCATATTTAACGTTTGATGAAAAGCTTTATGGTATTCCCAGAGATGGATATGGACTTGGTTTAATTATCAACCTAAGTGTATTTGAAGATGCGGGACTCGCAATGGACTTAGATGATGACAATGTTGTTGATATTGTTAATCCAGAAAATCCAAGTGAAAAATATTATCCAACAACGATGGAAGAACTCCTAGAGTATTCCATCACAATTAAGGAAACCACACAAAAAGATGGTTTGATCCTACTCAATGTTGATAAACAAGGTGGCTGGCAATATTCGAATTTTGCATGGGCTTTTGGAGCTTCTTTACAAGTTGAAGGCAATGATGGAAAAATACATTCTAATCTAAATTCTCCTGAAGCTATCGCTGCAATGGAATACTTAAAGAGTTTTTATTCAGCAACAACCGATGGTGATGCTGTGGTACCGATTGGATCAATGAACTATTCAGAATGGGCAACGAGACTGGGAAACGGACAAATTGGAATGGCTATTGCTGGAAATGACGCAATATCTAATGCAATAACTCAAGGTGGTATGAATCGAAACGACATCGCATTTGTACCAATACCAAGTGGACCTGGTGGTCAATACACATTATTTGGTGGAACACCTTACATGTTTTCAGCCTATGAATCAGATGAAGCGGTCGAAGGAGCGATTAAGTTTTTAGAGTATATCGGACGCTCACCAGAAGTCTCTCAAGTTGCTCAAGATGCGATGAGAGAAGGGTTACAGACAGCAAATCGTAAGAACATGCTCATTTTACCTGAGGTTAAGCCTTGGATTAATGAGGACTATGTAACGTTAATGGATTCACTTAATGCACAATATGTGAATGTACAAGCGATGCATAATTTTAACGATTTTTATGACAATCTTCCATTAACAAGAAGACAAGAAGAACCATACTTTACACAATATATGTATGAACTATTAGATCAGGTCGTTATTGGTCTACAAAATTTATCATTTGATGTTCCATCATCCATGAACTCAAAAAATGCTTTATTTGAAACTTATCTTAGAGAACACTTAGATTAATTATGACACCTTCAAAACCATTAGCAATTAAGAAAAAACATCTTAATCGTAAACAAATACTCGCATGGCTACTTGC
>JAEYXZ010000093.1 GCA_023431045.1 Bacillota bacterium
CGATTGTTCATACATATCGTATGATTATTGATGAATATCAAGCAAACGGTAAGATTGAAGAATATCAGTATTATATTGATAACCTTCAAAAAGCTGAAAACAGAGAAACATCCACCGGGTTTTTCCATGGAACTCCAAAACTTCCACAACAACTATTTGAACAACGTAGTGAAAAAGTCATGCAAAACTTTGTTGGACTCGTTCTGGAATATGATAAAGACACTCAAACAGCATTAATCGAAACACGCAATGTGTATCGCTTAGGTGAAACACTTGAAGTCTTTTCTCGATTTGAAAAAGAAAAAACATTTGTCGTTGATCATATGGAAAACTTGAAAGGTGAAATGGTTGAGCGTGCGATGCGAGCTAAAGAACCACTAAAGATTAAAGTTCCATTTGAAGTTCATCCATTTGACATGATTAGGGCTGAGCGATGAGTTTTTTATCAGTTGATGGACAGACTTTCGAATATATCATTCAATATAAGACAATTAAACACTTATACTTTAGAGCCGTTGATGGTAAAATCTATGTTTCTGCGTCTAAACGCTTTAAGGAAGAACAAATTCTTGAAGTGATGAAATCAAAATTCCAAAAAATCTATCAATTGACAACAAAAACAAAGCACCAAAAAACAGGTAAATATAGTCTTTGGGGAAAAGGTTTGGATGAAGATATTTTTTATCTTCTCTATGGATTACCTAAGACTGAAAAAAACTATCAATTAATCTTAAAACATGAGGTCAATCAAAAGATTAAGAGTTTTGAGACTCAACTCAGAACAGATCTTGCAAAAGTCAATCTCGATTTAATAGAAACCAAGGTAAAACCACTTAAAACAAAGTATGGATCTTGTCACTATATAAAGAAACTCATAACGATTAATTCTTTTATGGCAAGAATCCCTGAAATCTATCTCTATTATGTTCTCTTGCATGAATATGCACATTTAATTGTGCCAAATCATTCAAAAAACTTTTATCAAGTGCTTGATCAATTGATGCCAAATCACAAAAATATTCAAAAAGCGTTAAGAAAACACGTGATTAGTTTCTAATCACTGTCAAAGAATGTTATAATAATGAAGTAATAAAGGAGAATTATACATGGCTGCAAAGAAACTTTATGAATTAACCCAAGCCGGAGTCGATAACCTCAAGGCGGAATTAACCGAATTAAAAGATGTGAAAAGACAAGAAAACCTTGAAGCATTAAAAGAAGCTCGTGCGCAAGGTGACTTATCTGAAAATGCTGATTATGATGCTGCTAGAAATGAACAAGCACGTATTGAAGCAAGAATTCTTGAGATTGAAACCATCCTCAAAAATGTTAAGATCATTAAATCAACGGATGATTCTTCCGCTGTCAACATTGGAAAAATTGTTGAATTAAGATTTATTGAAAAGAATAAAGTTGAGAAATATCATTTGGTTGGTACGATTGAAGCTGACCCAAGAGATAATAAGATTTCGATTGAATCACCACTTGGTAAATCAATTAAGGGTAAAGAAGCTGGAGACGTTGTCACTGTTAAATCAGAAACAGGTCGTAGCTTTAATGTCGAAATCGTATCCATTAACTAATGGCTATCTATCTTAAGTGTATACCAGAGTATTATCTGGCATCCATTTTCGAAATCCCATATGAGAAATTAAAAAAGCAGGGGAAAAACGCTCTGCTTTTTGACTTAGATAATACAATCATTGATTATCACGAATCAATCCTACCTACTGAAATGATTGAATTTCTTAAGAAGTTAGAAAAAGATTTTAAGATTATCATCATTTCAAATTCAGGTAAGAAACGTGTTAGTAAAGCAGTTGGTGAACACTTCGATTATATTTATCACGCGACCAAACCACTCAAAAGAGGTTTTAAAAAAGCAATTAAGAAAATCCAGTTACCAGTCGATCAGATTGTCATGATTGGTGATCAATTAATGACTGATGTTTTTGGTGCAAATCGAATGGGAATGACAACCGTCTTAGTTGATGCAGTTGCACGCAAAACAGATCGTTTCTATACAAAGTTAAATCGCCGAATTGAAAAGCATTATCTCAATAAAATTAAGAAAAAAGCACCAGAAAAATATGAGAAGGTTTTAAAAGCTTATGCAGACAAAAACAGCTAGTTGTTTGGGTTGTGGTGCAATCCTCCAAATTAATCAACCTGAAAAACCAGGGTTTGTAAAAGATTTAGCTCAACCATTTTGTATGGATTGTTTCAAATTGATGCATTATGGACAAAGCGAAACCCATCACCATCCAGATGATTTACCAGTTTTCAATCCTCATAGTTTAATTCTTGTTGTTGTTTCTATTATGTATATTGATACGATTTTTAAATTGAGTTTAGCAAACCGTGGTGAAAAGTATCATATCACCTACTTAATTAATCAAGTTGATTTATTACCACCGCATACAAATCTAGATCTTTTACTTGAAAAAACAATTAAAAAAGCTAAATCATTTGGAATATCATATGATGACATTGTCTTAATGTCAGCAAAGAATCCAAATGACATTGATCATTTAAAGTCATACATTAAGATTCGTCGTTTCAAAGATGTTTACTTAATTGGACTTCAGAATTCAGGAAAAACAACAATCTTTAAAGCACTCACAGGCAATCAAAAAGCACTTGCGATGAGAAAAGCTGCTTTAACTCAGCACATCTTAAATGATGAATTTGAAGGACATATGATTTATGATACCCCCGGATTATATCAAAAAGGATTTCTACACGAATTCTTTGATTACGATGTCTATAAAGATATGTTACCGCAAAAAACTTTTAAACCTAAAAATGGAAAACTTGAATTAGGAGATGCAGTGCTGATTGAAGGTATCGTTGGAATTGCTATTATAAAAGGTAGTACTACATCCGTATTCTATGGTTCTAATCAAGTAAAACTTCATGTCACTAAAGAACAAAAAGCATTGGAACTACTTCAGAATAAAAACCTTTTCAAACACTCGATGTCTAACTATATCAAAACAGATATTTCATTAAAAGCACCAACTAAATATCAATTAACTCTAGCAGATTTTGGTTTACTTCATTTAGTCGGACCAGTGACCATTAGATTATTCCATCATCCAGATTTTTACTACTCTATTTCAGAGGTGTACTTCCAATGATTCAATCACTGATTCAAGATGTCACTCTTAAATATCAATCGCATCCAGAGCGACTCAATCATATCAAGGGTGTTGTTTCTGAGGCAGTTAAGCTTGCCAAACATTACCATGCGAATGTCGATGATGCAATAATAGCTGCGTGGTTTCATGATTATACGAAATTTGACCCGATTGAAACACAAAAATTAGTATTAGAAGCCAATGAAATTGAGTCACGTATGCATCAACCATTCATGTATCATGCATATTCTGCGGCAAAGATTTTAAAAAGACGTTATCATGTAAATGATGATGTGTATCAAGCGGTATATAATCATGTCTGGGGACGCGTCGGGATGTCACTTCTCGAAAAGATTATTCTTGTTGCAGATAAAATTGAACCTTCAAGAACTTATCCTATTGTTAATCAACTAAGAGAGATAGCATACAAGGATTTAAATTTAACCATTATAACTTATCTAAGTGATTTAATTGAAACTAGCAGAAGAAAAGTATTACACGAGGAAAATGAACTTAATAAAATCATTAACGACTTAAAGGAGCCTAATGAATGACCTTATTACAACAAACATTAACAGTCATTGACAAAGTCAATGTAAAAGATATCGCCATTTTTAATTTTGAAGATACCAATCCGTTTTATGAATACTTCGTTGTTGGTACGATTAATGATCGACAAGGACAAGCCGCAATTGGATATTTTCAAGATAGCCTAAGAGATCAAATTAAACATATTGAAGGAAAAAATGGCAGTGGATGGGTACTCATTGATTTAGGTGATGTCGTCGTTCATTTATTTAAAGAAGAAGATCGTCACTTTTATGGTTTCGATCGTCGTTTCGTAGAATTCCGACAAAAGAAGTAGTATGAACTTTTCAACGATTTATGATTATTTACAACAAGATATCGATTTAGATCATCTTTTAGCACCAATTCTACCTTATTTAGATGTGAAGAACGTTTTAGTAGATGCTGGGTGTGGGAGTGGACATATTCTTTCTTATTTGGCTAAAAAAGGATTTAAAGTTGTCGGGCTTGATAATGATTCTTCAATGTTATCACTGGCTCAGCAAAAAATCATTCATGATGGACTTGATGCAAAACTCTATGAACATGACCTAAGAGACCCACTACAAATGAAGACACATCAAATCATTTCACTATTGGATGTATCTCATTATTTCAAGGGGGTCAGGAAGTTGTTTCATAACTATTATCAAGCGTTAATTAAAAATGGTGTATTAATCCTTGATTTGTACAAAAATCCAGTTAATGAACATGAGTTTGGTCAAATTGAAGATCTACATTATGATTGGGAAGTTAAAACAAAAAAAGATAAAATTAATCATAAACTTACGGTGTCAGTAAATGATCAAACTTATTTTTATAATTTGTATCAATACTATTATCCACTGGATTATTATTATAAAGTTTTAACAGATATTGGATTTAACATTGACATCATCGATAGTTATGATGATCGTAAAGTTTATTTTATATGTCGCAAATGAGCACCTTTGATGGTGCTTTTTTTATCAATATAATACTTAAGAACACTCCTTCTTCAAACGTGTTAAGTCGGAGATGAATTAAGTATATTTTCAATCAGAAAATATTTGAATAAGTTAAATTTAAGTGTTACAATACAAGTATTGGTGACTTTGGTATATTCATAATTGCTAAAACACCATAAAACAATACATCGAAGACCAGAGAAGAGAATAATGAATACTGCATTTGTCTATAGAATAGAACCAAGTTTTGACCAACAGATATTAATTAATAAGACTTTTGGCTGCAGACGATTCATCTATAATAAAATGCTTGAAGACAAAATTAACTATTATGAAACGCATAAAACTATGTTAAAGACATATCCATCCCAGTATAAGGATTGGTATGTCTTTTTAAATGAAGTTGATGCAACAGCATTAGTATCATCACAGAATGACCTTGAGATAGCTTATAAAAACTTCTTTAAAAAACAGGAGACTGGATTTCCAAAATTCAAGAAGTATTCCTTTTCTGCAAGTTATACAACACTTCGAGTGAATGATAATATTCGAATAGAAGGAGAATATTTAAAGCTACCAAAACTTGGATTCGTTAAAATTAAATTACATCGTCAGATTCCAAACAACCACAAGATAAAGAATGTAACGATTAGACGAAGTGCTGGTGGTAAATATAGTGTATCGATCTTGACTGAATATCTAGCTGAGATTAAGCAAGTTACTAACATTGGCGATACGATTGGACTGGATTACTCATTAAATAAGCTCTTTGTTAGTCTGGATGAAACATGCAGTTATCCAGTGATAACTAAATGGACTACCATGATAGAAAAGTTAAATCGAAGATTATCACATACAAAGAAAGATTCAAACAATCGATTAAAATTAAAACTAAGATTAGGTAAAGTCTACGATAAGATTACAAATATCAAAAAAGATTTTCTACACAAGAAGTCAACCGAGATAGCCAATCGGTATGACCTAGTCAGTATAGAAAATCTTAATTTAAAATCGATGACCGAAACGAATCAGAAATCAATATCTAGGAAAGTCTTTTCAACTGGATGGGGAATGTTTAAAGAAATGCTTAGCTATAAGTTAAAACTTCGTGGTAAACATTTAGAAGTCATCCCCAAATACTATCCATCCAGTAAGACCTGCTGTCATTGTGGACAAATCCATCAAGAACTTAAACTTAGCGATAGGGTGTTTAAATGTCCAAAGTGTAGTAACGTATTAGATAGAGATATCAACGCAAGTATTAATATTAGTATTCAAGGTATGACCCAATATGCTAAGAATCTGATTCAAAGAACTGTGGGGCACACAGGGATAGCTCTTTGACACTGGACTCATTAGAGTTCTTGAGAGAGAAGCCCTCTTCTTCAAGATATCAATCTAAGAAGGGGAGTATGTCACGAGAAATTTGAAAACTTCTGGACTATTATAGTTTAGGAGGTAAAAAGGATGAAAAAACATATAACGTTATTAGTATTGGGCATGATTCTTGTCCTAGCAGTTTATTTATTACCAAAAAAGGAGGAATTACCAACCTATACGAACGATTTTAAGTCAATAAACGTCCAAATTAATGGTGCAATTAGAAAACCAGGATATTACGATTTACCTGATGGATCTAGAATGATTGATTTAATTAATATAGCTGGTGGAATAAAAGAAAACGCCGATGTTGATCGGATCAATTATCTAGAAATTATCAATCGATCAAGTTATCAAATTCCATTTTTAGTTGAAAATGAAAGTGTAGAGATTAAACAATACAATTTAAATCGTATTACTTTTCAAGAACTCATTTTAATTCCTAATATAACTGAAACAAGAGCCATTAATATACTTTTATATCGAGAGGAGAATCATCAATTTTATTCACTAGATGAATTGTTATTGGTTAAGGGGATTGGTGATGCAACTTTTGAAAAGATTAAGATGTATTTCATTATCTAATCGATGCCATCTATATTTATTATTTATTATTTTAGTTTTAGTTTCATTTTATTTATGGATGATCTCTTTATTAATCTTTATACTCATCTATAAACTTAGACGATTTCTTAATTTGATTGTAGTTATCATCGTTTTCATCTTATTGTCCTGTGGTTTTTTGTATATTAATCAAAATGTTCAAAAAATCAGTGGTCAAGTGATGATTGTTGAAAAAGAGCACATTGATACTTTTTATGTATATACAGTCACTTACCAATTTAAAAAATACAATGTTAATTTAAGTCAGTCATATGATTTAGGTACATTGCTCTCAATTGTTGCAGATGTTGAACCCTACCAATCACCTACAATACCTGGAGGTTTTGATTCAAAAACATATTATCTTGGCCATAATATTCATGGTAGATTACGCTCAATTAAGATAAACCAAGTTGAGGATGACTATTTTATGGTCAATCTTTATCTTTTGATAGATTGGAATAATCCCTTTATAAAACTCATTAAAGATCAAGAAATACTTGATGTTAATCTTTATAGTTTTCTATTTACTCTTTCATCAGTTCATCTAGCTTTAATCATTCTTTTATTACGAAAATGGATGTATTACTTAGATATAAAGAATCCAAATAAACAACGAATTAACAGTATTCTCATGTTATTTCTATTTGTTGTTGGAGGAAGTGTTATCCTCTTAAGGATGGCTTTTATCAATGGAATACTCTATCTTGTAAAGAAATTTAAGTGGTCTTTTACGAGACTAGATATTGAGTGTATCACGACGATTTCAATCATTATCATAATGCCTTATATCATCTTCAATCAAACTTTTTTATTGATTAGTCTATTTGTCTTTTATAATCAATTAATTACCCTTAAGCAATCGCTAAGTCAATATTTACTCATTCCTTTGATACTAGTTCCATTTATGCTTAGCTGGGAACATGAGATCGCATTATTTACATTCGTTTTAATCCCTTTATTGATGAGACTTGCAAGATATATCTTGATACCTTTGATGATGATGCTTATTTTATTTCCGTTTATGACAATGATTCCAACGATTGAAAGTGGATTAAATCAAATACTGTCTTTGTTTGATTTCACGTTTGATCGCGTTTACTTACCGACTTTACCTTGGTATGGAAAGATTGTCTATTTACTGCTCATTATATGGATTTACAGAGCAACAACTCTAAAACGATATTTTAAACGTCTTTCATTATTCTCGAGTCTTTTCATATTAGGATTCTTAGTGACCCTTCTACCAAGAACAGATGAAGTAATCTTTCTTGATGTCGGTCAAGGAGATGCAGCAGTAATCTTTAAGAACCAAAAGACGATTGTTGTTGATGCATATGGTGATGTTGAATCATACCTAAAGTTTAGATATATAAAAACGATTGATTATCTTATTTTGACGCATAGTGATCAAGATCACATGAAGAATGCAATAGATTTGATTAATGAATTTGAAGTTAAATTTCTTGTTTTAAGTGGTTATTTAGACTATTCATTACAACATCCAAATATCATTAATATTACTGAAGATCAATTATTTACAATTGATGAGATTAATCTCGAATTCTTAGCACCATTTCAATCATATCAGTCAACCAATGAATGTTCGATTGTTTTTAAGATTGAAGTAAATGAATTAAGTTATTTATTTATGGGTGATATTTCAGTTACAGTTGAAAATCAATTAATCAAGCGCTATGGTTTAATACTTGATGCTGATGTGTTAAAGGTTGCTCATCATGGATCTATGACTTCAAGTTCATTGAATTGGTTAAGAATAACAAGCCCAACATACGCGATTATAAGTGTTGCATCATACAATATCTATGGTTTTCCAGACCAAGATATTATCAAGCGTTATCGCTCATTAGGTATATTTATATACCTAACAAGCGAAAATGGAAGTATTTCATTTACTGAAAATGAAGTGAGAATGTTTTCATAGTATTTTACACGAATATTTCATGTTAATTTATCTATTTATTGTTATAATAGGTTTAAGTTAGGAGTATCCTATGGAAAGACTATATCTACTTTTGGGTCAATCATCCTTTTTAATAAAACAACAAATTGGCATTTATCAATCAGAATCTAAAGTGGATTCCTTTAATGTTTTGACCTATGATGCATTAGAAACTGAACTGAATACAATCCTTCAAGAATTAACAACGGTATCATTTTTCAGTGATCAAAAAATGATTATTTTAGAGAATATCGAAGCGTTTTATCGATATGATGATCAACAATTAAAACCACTTATCAACTACTTCATGAAGCCATCAAATGAAATCATATTGATTTTGACATCACAAAAACTCCCACCTAATCACATCATCGAATCAACTTTAATGAAGTACGCTTATGTTGAAAACATTCAAAATCTAAAAACAAGTGCATTACCGCTTTATATCAAAGAAATCTTTAATGAAGATGGTTATTCAATTGAAGCCAAAGCAATTGAGGAGTTAATCAACCGTGTTGGCGAAGATTTATTTTTACTTCATCAAGAAATTAATAAATTAAAGATTTATCAGGTCTATGATAAAGTAATTGATTTTAAAGATGTTGATGTGTTGGTTGCACGAACACTCGAGGACAATATTTTCGCATTCTCAACTGCATATCTATCGGGTGATGTGAAATTATATATGCAAATCTATGATGATTTGTTGACGAATAAAATGGCACCGACACAAATAATGAACCATTTGTTTAATACCGTTAATATGATTCAATTAGCTCAAAACTTAATTAAGGATAATCATAATCAGGATGCAATCGCGAATTATTTTAAGATATCCTCAGGTAGAGCCTATTATTTGATTAAAGAAGCAAAAGAACAAAGCCCAGTTAAGATTGAAATACTAATCAAAAACTTAGCCGATTTGGACTATAAAATAAAAAGCGGACAAACTGAAGATAAAATTGGTCTTGAGTTATTGTTGTTAGGGGGTATTCGATGAGTTTAACTTATTCAAAAATATTAGTTTTTGATTTTGAAACAACTGGATTATCTCCGATGAGTGAAAATATTATTGAAGTTGGTGCAATCCTTTATACAAAACACAATGATCAATATGTTATTGAAAAGGAATTCAATGCGTTAATCAAACAAGAAAAGCCAATCACTGATTTCATCTCTAACTTAACACATATTACCAACGAGATGCTTGATAAAGATGGTATTGAAGAAGAGTTAGCATTTAGAGAATTTGATCAAATGATTGATGATGATACTTTACTTGTTGCTTATAATCTGTCATTTGATATTGGATTCTTACTTAAACTTTATCAAAAGTATGTGTTTAGAAATTATAGTATTCCATTTGATATTCTTGACTGTATGGCGGTCTATAAAGATCGCTATCCTTTTCCGCATCGCTTAGAAAGTGCTGCAGCAACTTTTGAAATCGAAAATGAGAATGCCCACCGCGCTAGTGATGATGCGAGAACAACATTTGAAGTATTAATGAAACTACAAGAACAAGACGATAACTTGAATCTCTATGTCAATGTCCTAGGATATAATCCAAAATATCGTCCACCAGATACATATTTCTTTAAAAAGAAGATTCGTTTGGTTCCACAGGGTATGAATGGCACCAGAGATATTGAAAAAGTTCAAAGAACATAAAAAAAACACC
>JAEYXZ010000116.1 GCA_023431045.1 Bacillota bacterium
AAATCTTTCCATGCTCTTGGAATGGTTAGTTTACCTGGGTCTGCCCAAAAATCACTGTAATGAAAATCGAGAAGAATTCTCATACCAACGCGAGCAGCTCTTTTAGCGATTAATAAGTCAGTTTCGATATCATTATTACCGCCGCCATAACCAAGACCACCTTCGGTATATGGTTCATTCCAAAGACGAATTCTAACGTAATTGACTCCCTTTTCTTTAAGGATTTCAAAGACGTCTTGTTCTTGTCCTAAATCGTTATAGAACTTACCACCGTTTTTTTCAACTTCGATAATTGATGACATATCCATACCGACAATATGACCATCTTTTAAATCGACTGGTAAGACTTTAAGATCGGTTGCTGTTTCATCTTCATATAGATTTGCCATATCAAGAAAAGATTCATTATTCATTGAATCACCTATCGTTTTTTCATAACCTTTGAAATTTAACATATAATCAACATACTCAGATTCACATCCAACCATAATGATTGATAATAAAGTTACAACAATTAAACTTAGGATTTTCTTCATTCATCTACTCCTGATGGGTATTTTGATATCGATATAGTTTCGGTGACACTTTTTTAACACGCTTAAATTCTGCTGAGAAATGTAGTGCATTTTCGTAACCAACACTTAAGGCAATATCTTTAATCGACTTTTTTGTTTCGGTTAGAAGTTGCATCGCTTTCATCATTCGATAGTTCGTAAGCATTTCCTTTGGTGAAGAATTGAGTTCTTCTTTGAAAATGTTTGCTAAGTAGTTTGGTGAGATTGATAATGCACTTGCAATATCAGTCACCTTTAATTTAAACTGGAAGTTATTTTCAATAAACTGTTTCGTCATTTTGATATGTGTTTCTTTTGCAGTGAGCATAATTTCTTTACGGTGACCAGCAATCATCATCTTATACATGATGTTCATAAAGATTGCGAGTGTTTCAATATTTAAGTATTTCGTCCTCATGTACTTTTCAGCCAGTTCATTAAATAAAGGCTTTAATTCATTTTCTTTATTATCATGATAGATTGGATTCGTTGCTGAAATATCCATTCTCTTTAAATATTTATCAGCTCTTGTCCCGCCAAATCCAATCCAAGTATAAACCCATGGATTATCGTTTGAGGGAAAATACTTTGCAGTCATTTTTGGGGGAATATAGAAGATATCACCCTTTTTCAAATGATACACCTTATCTTCAAAGATGAAGGTACCAGATCCCGCTAAAATATAATGAAATAAATGATAATCTTTAATATCAAGCTGAATCACCTTACCTGGTTGACAACGTTCCTTACCGCATTCATAGAGCGATAGTTCCTCAAAATCAGCTAAATATAGTTTATCGAATTCATTCATGTTCTCACCACTTTCATTATATCGCACCTTTTTCATCTCGAGATGTGATATTTTTATAGTTATATTAGATTTTTATATATATAATTTTACCTTAATATCGAAAAAATGTATACGTTGTGAGATTTTTATATATTTCTAAATTAAGAAAATGCTTTACCAAGCGGATTTACTCGAAAATGCGAGAATTTAAATTAAATAAACTTAGTTTTTTTTATATAAAAAATACAACTTTCATATTAAGAAATCGCTTACATTTTGTGAAATTTTCGTATATTCGGTTTCGTAATAGTGAATTTTTATTCATTATATCTAGTAAAAACATTTTGATTCTTTTTATTATCATATGTACTTAAAATCATTTTTAAAGTTTTTTATATCTTCATAATATAGCGTATGTTTAAAAATGAATAGGTTGATAAAACACAAACAAAAAAAGATACTATTTGATTATCTCAAATAATATCTCTTTATTATAGAAGTCGTGTCGAATGCTAAATTATTCTACACTATATACTTTAATTGATGAAATGACTCCTGTTGATGCAGCTTTATCTGTTCCAGTTCTCAGAACTTGAGTGATCGTTGTTTCATTTCTAAATCCAAACGTTCCAATAAATTCATAAGTCCCATCATTAAAGTCACCACCCGCCACATATAGGTGATTTACTTTTGTTGTGTAGTCAGTTACCACTTTAAGTTTATACGTGAATCCTTGGTTAATATAAATATAAGATTCATTATAAATGATTGCTTGACTGCCAGCAGCGTTATTTAAATTATTAACTCTTAGGTGTGCACCAGTCGATGGACTAACATCATTTCGACAACCAACTGCAAATGAATATGCAATACTACCTCCAACACCTGTTAAATTAGCATTGGCTGAATACATATATAAGAGATTCAGAAAACTACTATTTCCATTACCATGATAAGAAAATTCAATTTCAGTAACAACTAAACCTACTAATTGTGAGTCAAATATAAAGTCAGCGAATGCTGAACCGCTCGCAGTAACAGAATATTGCAGTGCTTCATCGACAATGTTCACCGCACCGTCACCAGTTTTTGTTGCCACATACTGTTGGCTACCACTGAAGTTTGCATCGAGTAAAACATCTTCTGTTCCGCTTGTGGTATCAACGACTGTTACAGAATATGTAACACTATCTGCATCAAATTCGTTTTCTGCAATCAGAGTAAATTCATAGGTTCCGGTTTCACTAAATGTCATCTGGTAAGGATTCAAAGGATTGATTGTAAAGCCTGAATTTTCCTTTGGAACCAAAGTTACATTAGGCACTGGTAAACCTGAGACATCAAAAATAAACTCGACGGTTTGCTCTTGTGCTAAGTCAATTAAAAATGATGTTGCAGCAGTTTGGATACTAACGCGATTAACCGGATCAATATCAGACAAATAGTCCAGCCAGGCATTTTTCATTAAAACTTCACCTGCTGCAGATAAATGCAATTTATCTCCACTTAAAAATGTTTGGAAATTCGATTGATCAATCCCTATTGCAGTTCTTAGATCAAAAATCTCTACATCATATGTTGGAGCAATCTCATAAAGTGCGTTATTATATTCTGCATGTTCTGCTCCATAGTCTGAATCCCCCCTAAAGATGACTGTAGACCATATAATTCGAGCGTTAGGATACGTTGTTCTAAAATAATCCATAATATAGGCCATAGCACCAAAGGTTGTCGTTTTATCTTCATTACCGATCGAGCCTTTTATGACATTATTATTTCGCCAATTAGAAACATCGTTTGTCCCTCTTTGAATGATAATTAAATCTAAATCAGAATATGCTTCATAGGTACCGACGTCAATATGATTGACTATACTACGACCTGAAAGATTAACTTCTGGTGTTATTTTTGATCCACCAACATTATCTTTGTAGAAATGTGAGTATCCTGACTCATAAATAAATGTTTGAATTGTGTCATTGATGGCATCATCATAATAATCAAATAAACTATCCCCAATTGTTAATACTGATTTGCCTGTTTTATCATCAATTTTTGCCATTTGATTTTCAATGTCATCTGGATGATCCGTTACATAATAGTCAGAAAAGATTGCTTCTGCTCCTTCAGTCATCAGACCAATCGATTCTTGGTTACCAAATTGTGAAATTTTTCTTTGAAATATATATTCATCTTCAATGAAGCAATAGTAGGTCGTACCAATTCTTACAACTTTCAAAGTTGTTCCTTCAACTAAATTGATTAGTGGAGAAACTGCAACAGGTGCGTTGGAGTTTCCACCCGGTTCCAACCAATCCCATTGTCCTGTAGTTGTGCGATATCCAGCATAAACTTCAACTCTTGTTTTGAAGTCAATTGCAAACGCAGCCATACCTTCACTATTTTCACCGACTATAATGCCTGCTTTAGGAATCGTAGCATCCAAATTATTACCTGCCTTGATTTTAACCGAAACAACATAGTTTGCTCGATCAAATTGTGTGAAATAAATTCGTTGCTCTCCTTGTCCAGTATTTTTGACATATGGTAAAACATCGTTACTATGCGTTAGATCAAATCCACTTGTAGGCGTTTTACCAAAAAGAGATGCACCAAGTTGATTTGAACTAATAGGCACTTCTGGCACTTCAACAATCACATTAATTGTCGTTTGAGCTTGTGATCCAGCAGCAATGGTAATCGTTGTATTCCCCTCTTTATAAGTACTAATTAAGCCACTTGAATTCACTGTGGCTACACTTTCATTATTAGAAAAATAAGTAAGTGATTTATTTGTTGCATTGCTAGGTATAATGGTCGGTTCTATTTGATAAGTCGTACCAACCTCCAATCTGACTGTAGATAACCCAACAATTATGTTTTCAACAGGTATTTCATTGATTGTATCAATTACATTAACTATAATTGTAGCCTCAATTTTGTTGATTGTTTTTACCCTAACCGTTTCTTGACCAACACTAATAGCTGTGATTAACCCTGAATTTGAAACTGTTATATGTGAACTTTCATAAATATACTCTAAGTTCTGATTTGTCACATCATTCGGTGTAAAGGTAGCAATAATTTGAAAAGTTTCACCAACGTTTAGACTGATTTCACTTTGATTAAGTATTAGATTAGTCGGTAAAATATCCTCACTTTGTTCAGTACATGAAATTAAAGTGAAAAGTATCATAAATATTAAAACATAAAGCATCTTTTTTAAACTATTTTTCATAGACACATCCTTTATAGACACAAATACTAATCTAGGTGGTCTTAGAGACCACCTAAACTGTATTGATTAGCGATTGAGCATTGTTTCGATTGCTAAATCATATGCATCATCCGAACGAGTTGGATCATCCTGATACGCATAATAGTTTGTATATTTAACTGATTGCCCCATGGTATAAGTACCTGCAACAGTTGCTTGTGTTAAATCTGGGAAATTCATCTCCATAATCAACTCACCATCGAGGAAGAAATAAAATTGTGTCTCTTCTCTAATGACTGTAAGTTTATATGTCACATGACTGCCATTTTGAGTTCTAAAATTGATATTCTTCAGACGATAAATTGTGCCTGGCCATGACCATGTTCCACCATGTGATGCGGTATGATTAACGACTATAATATCATCATAGTCCATACTTGCTCTTGAATCAAAAGCAAACATAATTTTTCTCTCATTAAGTTGAGCAGCTAATAAACCTGCTTTAGGATATGGTTCTTGACCATTAATTCCAAGAATATCGATATCGGCTGATATGATATACTTTGTTGAGTATATATTTCTAAAGTAAGTATATTGATCAGCGGTACGGTTTTGGGCTTCATGGATGAGTATTTTTGATTGTGCAGTATCTCCTTTATAGTCAATTCCACGAGTTGGTCTCTCCATTAATGGACTTTGACCAAATGTATGGCCATATGGACTGACAAACTCAACCGTAACGATATTACTATCAATGTCTTGTTGAACTGCTTTAAACTGATATATACCAGTTTCATTGGTTTGGAAATAGATACCATTTTGTTCACTTGAATATAGTTCGAAATCTCCATCACCAACTTTAAGGTACCAATCAGGTTTTTTATTCAAATTTGATGATACAAAGATTTCTTCATAAATGAATGTTTTTCCCGCGTTTGAGGAGATACTCCATGAAATTTCTTGTTCAGGTGTTTCTTCACATGCTACCAGCGTTATAAACGTTGTTAACATTAAGAACATCAATAAGATTTTTCTCATGCTTCACTACCTCCTTCTGTCATTGAGTAAATGCTAATGTAGTCATACATAACCGACTCATTTTGTCTTGATGAGCCAAACATAAGTCGAGTAATATCTTGTCTTATTTCTGGTGCTCTAAAACTTACATTTTCGTATATGAGTTCATCATCCATAAAGATACTATATGTCCCTAACTCAATACTAATTTCTAGTTTAATAACAACTTCGGTACCAATCGAATAGACGTTTGATGCAAGATTACCGGTTCTTTGCCAACCAGCACCATTATGGTATTGGAGGTATGTTTGACCGCTGCTTCGCTCAAATGCGACTGCAATTGCGTACTTATTATTATCCGTTTGATTCATCAGATAAATCAAGTTTGTAAATTGACTTGCTGAGTTTGTTAAATCTTTAACCTTCACTTCAACATATACCGTACCACTTAGTGCTTCACTCCATGATAAGTAATTGGTTATATTACCTGGCGCACCGGTCGTATAAGCAAAATATCCATTATCGACTTCTTTGACTAATGAGCTTGTGAATATACCGGTTCCAGTATTTGTCAAGCCAAAAGGAGATGCACCATCAGTATAATGGTCAAAGTTATCATAGGCATAATATGTATATGTATCCCCATTAACCACTTCACTCATTAAACGTGATGATTCTAGCGATGTCAACTTTTCAATCATGAGATGACTAATGTTTTGAACATCGTTATAGTAAACAGTAGTTTGAGATTTTAAGGTATTTGCATCCTCAATAACACTTGATAGCTCAGCATATAAATTAGCATCAAATGTACCTATCGATTGTCCAATTGGTAAGCTATTGACGGTCTCGATTATTTGGTTTATCGCTATGGTTAGTTCTAACTTAGATTCATTAACTGTAACCCCTGGAACAAAGATTTCAATGTCATTTAAATTTCTAGATTCATTATTACTTAGTTGCGTTAAAACAAAATCTACTTCAACGATTTGATCCACCAAATCTGGTTTAATCAATCCGTCAAGTGTTATGATATTAGGATTAGAAGTTGAGTTGATTGCTAATTCATATCCACTTGGTATCATCGACCAGGTTAATTCGGTTTGGAATTTCTCTGGTTGATTAAAGTTGATTAAGGTTAATAATTCATCAATATCAGTAATCACGCGATCAGCCGTTTCATAAGCTTTTACATAGGCTAAATCGAGTCTAGAATGAACGGCATTTTGAACACCAAACTGATAAGTTGCTAATTTTAATGTTTGATTTCTAAAACCAAACGTTTGTGGTATCAATATACCATTAACATAAAGTTGGAAGGTGTTTGATTCAACATTAGCAACCACCTTTAAATCAACCCATGCATCATATTCAAAGTGACCTACAACCACTTTATTGTTGCCATTATATGCAACGATTTCTCTAGTTGGGCCATTAGAATTTTCGAATGCAACAGAAACTGCTATTTGTCCAATCTCATTCAGGATATAAATCATATTACCCCAACGAGCTTCGTTATATCTCATTCTTGTTTCTACAACAAGTTCACTTGTAGCCATTCGTTTGAAGTCATAGGAAAGTAAGGCTGACTGTAGGCGAGTTCTATTCTCATGGAAAGTTCGTACAGATAAATAATTTTGATTGTTCTCTTCTACAATTTTGTAGAATGCATCACCAACAACTAAATCTTTATGAATCCCAAATGGTACATAGCCTTGTGTCATTAAACTAAAATCTTGATAGAGAAGATAATTTTGTGATCCATCAGTTAACACTTGACTATCAACAAGTTCTTGATAAATAATTTCCAAGTTTTCAACTGCATCTGTAACTTCATCGGCATAAAGTGCTGTTTCATTATTATATAAACTATAGACTAAATTTAATTGTTCTAGATAAGACTCTCTCATTTCAGACGACATTGACCCGAGCACTTCACCTTGAGCAATTGTAAATAATCCACCAAACTTTTGGATTGCTTGTTGTAATTGGCCACGATGCATGATTTCATCAGTTGTTAATACCTGATTTTGAGAATCAAAAGTAGTCATTCGTAGAGATGGTGTAACACCGTTCTCAGGGTTTTCACTACCTTTTGTGAGATAGATTTTATCAATGCTAAATCCATCTTGCATAGCATAAATTTGAATTGTTTGAATACCTGTTTGGCTGACGCTCATCGTACCAACGTTCTTCCATAAATAGGATTCTTCATTGTTATATGAATATAACCCACCATTGACTTCAAAGATTAATAACCCGTTAACACCAAAACCAAATGAGTTTGCTGATGGGTGTGGTGCATCATATCGGACCCAGACTCGGTACTGACCTGTGTTGTTAAAACCAACTTGATAATTTAATGTCGGTGCACTTTGGTGTAAACCAGTATAGTTAATATTATTCTCTTTAGTTCTCATCGATAATCCACCAAGATGAGAAGTTAAAATCCAGCCATCATTCGTAGGATTAGTTGTAAATGCATATGTTGATTCTTCAGCTGCATATTCTGTTTCGATTAGAAGGCGATTATTTTGTTCTACGATGTATCCTTGTCCCCATTCATCTTTTAAATCATAATCAACTTCTGGTAAGTATTGTGTCTGATAATAATTTTCATAATATGTGCTAGTTGGTTGATTATTGTAGGTTGTATTAAAGGATTCGTCTGGTCCTAAATAGGATGGTTCATAGCCTTCTGTATAAATGACGAATTTATCGAAGACCAAATAAGGATCGATACTATAG
>JAEYXZ010000121.1 GCA_023431045.1 Bacillota bacterium
GAACTACATTTAGACCCGCAATGCAAAACTCACTTGGAGTTGCAATTCCATTAAGTCTTTTCACCGCTAGAAGCCTTGATATTAACAATTTAGTAATGATGATAAGCAGCGGTGAAGGAAATCTAAACTACAACTTTGAGACAGATCAACCATCGGATGAAGTCTCTGGTTCTGATTTAGTCTTTAAGATTTCATCTCTTGAAGATACAAATTCTAAGAAATATCGTCAATCAACTGCAAGAACAACCTTGATTAATGATGTTACAACATATACACAACAAGCAGTTCAACTTAAAGCTGGGACTTTATCAGTAGATTTATTTACTACACTGATTGAAAAAACATTTAGTTTGGATGACTTAAGAAGCCGAGATAAAAACTCTCAACAAGAGAGAATCGATGCAGCATTAACAGATATAAATTTTGTTACAACTGCTTTAGGTGATTTACTGAATTTAGCACAGGATTATCTAGATAAAAATGTTGTTTTAGAATCACTTGAATCAATTACAGAAAATGATGTTTTAAATGCAAAAAATGCAAGAGAAGCATATGATGCACTAAAGAAATACACGATTTATCTTTCTAACGATGTTTTAGATAATGTAAATGGAATTGTTCAAGAAATTAATGAGACATTCATATTAAGAGCAGATTTACACATTCAGTTGAACACTTTAGAAGAAGTTATTAACATCTTCAAAGATGATCTAGAAAACGCTGATCCAGCTGATATCCTACTAGCTATTCAAGCACTAGAAAACATTGACGCTGAATTATTCAATAATCTAGACACTTCTGATAAAAATGCTTTTACAACTAGATATCAAAATGCAAATACTGTGGTTAATAATGCTATCGAAGAACATTATTTCGAAATAATTAAAGAACGTATATCTAACTATAATGGTCTCGTAAATGCTCTAACAGTTTCCAGTGCCAAAGAAGAATTTCTTGCTGCATTAGAACTTAGACCATCTTTTGATGAGTCTTTGTTAACAACTGTTGAAATAGATGAAGCTGTAAATCTTTTAAACAGCGCTGATCAGGTATTCAATGAAATTATTAATCATACTCTAGATTTATTATTATCAAATTATGAATCTGCTGTTAACCCACTAGAAGTTAGAGTGGATTTAAATCAAGGATTAATCAATGAAGCGAAACAAGCTAAATATAATGTCGAATTACATGATAGTTTAATCTTAATTAGCGAATCTATCGAAATTGATGTTTTAGATAAAGTGAATGGTTTACATGAAATGGATAGATTAGTGTCTATTGCTGAAATGTTTTTATCAACAACTCTTTATTTGAATGCGATTGAGGATATAAATGATGTTTCACAATTAGGTTATGCTTATGAACATAGAGAATTAGCACTAAGTTATTTAAATCATGAATCCTTTACTGAAGATGAATTGACCGAATATCAATTATTCTTTTCAAACACTGATGAAATGATGAATAGCAAAGCTAAATCTTACATTAGTACAAGAATCGAAAAGTTAGAAGATGAGATTGAAGATAATTTAAACCTTAATGTCGAAATGAATCAAGCTAAAACTGCATTAAGAGATATACCAAATCTTATTTATCTTACTAATGAAGCTGATTATGCTCTTTACTTAGAAAGATTTGAAGTAGCTTATGCCGTCTTAAGAGAACACGATTTGTATTTCTTTACAACAGATGATTCAAGTAGTTGGTATGCACAATCAACTGATGATGGTGTAAAGCTAACAGGTATCAATAATGAAGGAATTATGAATCTTCAAGAACCACTAGAAATTGATGGACTTGATATGGTGTTTGATTATACAAAAATCGGTCGTATTTGGAGTGGTCAAGTTACTGAAGATGGAGTAACAACATATCCTCAAAACATATTGGTTATTAATTTCATGAGAGATTATGGAAAGATTAAAGATCAGTCTCAAGGATTCTCAATCTATTTAAATCCTAATGTTTTAGGAGAACTTGAAGTATCAATTTATGGACCAGATAGAAATGGCCAACTAGTTCAACTAGCACAAGGTAAAATTGGTGGAAATATCTTTGACAATCCAGATAATCCATTCCAAATCCGTATTCGTATATCTAAAGTTGGAACTCCTCTTAACGCGTATCAAATTTGGATTAACTCATTAAAACTGAACGTTTATTATCGCGATTTTGTCAATTTTGAAAACGATAGCCCGTTATATATTCCTGAATTTGAAATCGGTTCTGAAATTGGTGAAAGAATCTTTGTTGATGATAAATCACATGTAAGTTATGTCTTATTTGGTCAAGATTTAAAAGAGGAAGAAAAAGAATCTGCAATTACTGTCAAAATGTTAAATGAGAAGACATTTGCTGGATATGTAGCACCGCTACTACCTATGGAAATGTTTGTTGATCAAGAACCAACCAAGATGACTTATGAAAAAGGTGAATCACTTGATTTAACAGGTCTTATCGTAAGAGTAGTAATGTCTGATGGTAGTGATAAAGTTATTGATGTTGCAAATCTTCAAGTGGCAGGGTTCACATCAAACTCACAAGGTAATAAAGTTGTAAGTTTAATCTACACAGAACAAGGTATTACACTTACAAAAGTTATTCGTGTTACAGTCATAGATTCATCTGTAACTGATACTGAAGATGAAGGCATGTCTGTTGGATTGATTATTGGTATTGTTGCTGGTTCACTAGTTTTATTAGGTGGAGCGGGATCAATTGTATTCCTACAAATAAAAAAACGTAGATTACAAGGTCCAAAATCTTAATTTAGTACTTAAAACGGTCAGTCGTTACAAATTTGAAAGGGGTCTTTAAAGATATACTGACATATCTTTATAAGAATATAAAGCTTAAATGAAGAAAATTTTCTCAATTGCTTTAATGTTAATAACTGTACTTACGTATAGTGTGTTTTTCTTATCATCACATGCGCTAGAAACATATGTTTTAGGTGATGATATCGACTTTGCTAACTCGCAAGGTCAAGGTTATATTAATACAGAACGTCAAGATGATGGTTCGATTGATGTAACACTTAATTCGCAAAATCCTTCAAATGTTCGCATGTATTATGCGGCATCTGGGACAGAGCAATATCGCGTTGACTTAAGAAATTTCACATTCAAATTTTCTGTCAACTCAATGGTTACAGGTGCAACATATAAACTTGCATTTTTGAAAAATTGGGATGATTTCCCACTGGATCAATGGGGAACTGGATTAGGTTTCTTAATGCAAGATGATAATGGTGGATCCTATAACGTATTACCTCATTTATATACTGGTGGCGTAGGAGAATCAAACGACAGTAGTAAAAACTGGTATTTGGTTTATGATAACTCATCACGTCCAAGTCATTTAGGAAAAGTCATTACGCTGCATACCGAAGATGCTGGTGATGATATTTTAGTTACTATGAGTTATGATGAAGACTCTGGTAATCAAGTGTCATATAGTAATTTATTCCCTAAATCATATTTTACAGATCGTGGAATGGATATCACTTCAGTGTTATTTATGTTTGGTATAAATAATAATAACGGTCAAGACTTTGAGTTCACCGTTCATGATATCGTGGATAATCACACACAATCATATTTAGATTCAAAGGGTAGTGCTGCTAGAGAAGTGTTTGCAGATATCACAAGTATTGATACAGAAGATGAAGAAATCTCTGTAGCAGATATTAAAGAATACTTCCGTCTAGAAAAAGCGATTTCTACATTAAGTAACTTAAGAAAAGCTGATCGCTTTGCAAAAGCTCAATCAGAAACAACACTTGCCAACTTGTTATCAACATACGAGGCGGCAGTTGTAGCTGAAAAAACAGGTTTATTTGGTGATTTCGATGAAGCCTTTGAAGTTACTGAGCAAAATCTTGCCGATTCACAATTTGCATTATATATTTATAATCAAACAAAAGAAGTTTTAGATGATGAAGAACTAGATGGTTTAATGACATTGTTATTAGATAAGATAGTTGCTTATGATTATAGTGATGATATAGAAGCAGTTGAAAATACAATTACAGAGTTTTTAGAAGAATATGCAATTGTCAGCAGTTCAAATTACTTGCAAGCCAAAGCTGATTATCAAGTAATACTTGCTGAATATCAATCTCTTGATGCTCAAATTCGTCAATTTGTATCAAATAAAGAAGATTTGCTAGCCTTTGAAGAAAAGTTAAATAATGGTAAAGACCTATACTATTCAAATGAAGGTACTAAATGGCAAAACTATAATGAAGAATTACACTTTGCACGTTCAGTTATGGTTGATGCTAAAACTAAAATCCTCCTTGTTGATGACTACGGTAATACTAGAGTATATTATGGTGATCACTTAGGTGGTTATGCATTAAATCTTGAAGAATTCTCAATGAAGTTCGTTATTGATGCATTAGAGGATTCAGGACGTTTTGCAATTAATTTTGGTAAAGATATTGATATGATTGCAAATGCAGAAGTAGGAAAAGCTGGATTATCAATCGTCTTTAGATCCGTTTCTAATGGGGCAATTGATGTTGCATTAAAAGATACTGCAACAGATTTAGGAACAACCTTTGGAACTCCGCTTGATATGTGGGGCAAATATGGAAACATTTCAGCAACTTCAATGAGAGGTGTTGAGATTGTACTTTCATTTGTGAAATCTGGATCAAACTATGTTCTTAAGTTTGAAGTATCTGGAGGTACTGGTTTTGAAGTGACAGTTCCTAATAAATACTTTAGTGATCGTGGTTTAAACCCAAATGAATTATCTATGAATATTACTACTGGTGAAGGTGGAAATCACAATAACAATAAAGATATTGAATTATCAATTGTTGAAATATCAGGTAAAGGTGAAACAGATTATAATTCATTTGTTGAGGAACTTGAAACTGAACTTGTTGTACTGATTGAATTATATGATAAACTTGTTGCAGAAACTGCAACTGACGATGAAATAGTTTCATTTAATCAAAAAATGAAATCACTAAGTTTAGAAGGACTACGTGCATCAGATTTAGAAAGATTAACAGAACTATTTGATGATATCATTTTAGAAACTGCAGATGAAAAAGTCGCAAAAATTGTTTCCGATAAGATTAATGCTTTACCAGAAGTGATCACTGCTTCAAATTATGAAGCAGTTCTAGCTGCAATTGAAGAAATTGAAGCGATTTTAGAACAATTATCTGTGGAACAAGATGCATTAGTTACAGTTAAAGCAAGAATCAATGATACTAAAGACAAGATTGAAACTTATGAAGGTAGTCTTGTACCAGTAGATCCAGGAAACCCAGATGATAAAGAAGATGAAGAAGAATCTCCGATGATGATGATATTAATCATTATTGGTTCTATCGTTGCGCTTGCTGCTGTTTCAATTGCTACTGTTGTTTTAATTAAGAAAAGAAAATAAATAGTATAACCTAAATTTGAAAGAGGTTTTATAAAGTGAGAAAATTGAGCGTCATTATCGCAGTGTGTTTCGTCTTATTACTTATAGGATGTGATCCTGCTGAAAAAAAGAGAGAACTTATGTGGGATGTTGATAAACTATATCAATTAATTCCAGATTCCTGGGATGCAGGTGTATTTTATGCACCAAATGTAAAAGGTATCTATTTTCAAGGAGAAACATTTAAAGACGAAGAAACAAATATTTACGCATATATTGGTGTTCCAACAACACCCATGCCTGAAGGTGGTTATCCAGCTATTGTGTTGATTCATGGTGGCTTAGGTAAAGCTTTTGGAGATTGGGTAAAGATGTGGACCGATAAAGGATATGTTGCTATTGCACCTGATTTTGACGCTCAAATGTCCACTCCGGTGAGTGGAGCTTATCAAACTGTAAATAACCCTTTAGGAGGACCAAAGGGTTATGGAGTTAGAACAGAAGATTTAATTGGTAATAAAAAAGATTCTTGGGTATACCAAAGTGTATCAAATATTATTAGAGCAAATAATTTATTGCGGAATATGGATATTGTTGATAAAACGAAAATTGGTGCAACAGGTATTTCATGGGGTTCATATCTCTTGGGTATCACATTAGGTGTTGATCAAAGATTTGCATTTGCGATGCCAGTATATGGCGCTGGTTATTTAGATGAAGATTTTGGTTCATCACTTTATGGTATGTTTGCTGGAATGGATGATGAAATGATTAAAACGTATAGAGAATTTTACGATCCAGCAGCGTATCTAAAAGCAAATATAACACCAACTTTTTGGATGCAAGGAGTAACAGATTATGCATTCTCTCCTGTTGCTAAACAAAAAGCAATCGATCATATTAAAGGTGTCGATATTCAGTATGCTTACTTAGAAAATATGACTCATGGACAGGAGCAAGGATCTGCTCCTAAAGAATTATTTGCATTTGCAGATAGTATTGTTGAAAATACGGACTCTATACTGAAAATCAAATCTTTAAATTTCAATGATTCACAAATTATAGTTGAGTCAACTAATGATATTGAAATAGTATCAGCACGCCTATTCTGGACTGATTCTCCTGATTACGAAATACATCAAGCAACTTGGTACCGAGAAGAAGTTAGTATTTCTGGTGGAATCATTAATGCAAGTGTACCTAGTGGGGCATTGTACGCATTTATCGAGATAACAGATAGTTTAGGTAATAAAGTAAGTAGTAGATTTTACGAGGTGATATAATGAAAATTAACACTAAAGTTCAACTTACTTCACACTTAAAAGAATACAATCTAGTACGTTTTGAGTCGCTTATTGAGGCTATTGTAGATAAGGTTAACTCCTTCGAAAACACTAATAAAATACTTACTTGTGGCAATGGTGGTAGTGCATCTGATGCAATACATATAGTGGGTGAATTAATGAAGAGTTTCAAGATAAAAAGAGATATCTCAAGTTCCTTTAAGGAAGAATATTTGAAACTTTTTGGTAATGATAATGTACTATCATATACACAAGGAACAATACGTTCTATCTCTTTAACAAGTGAGAATGCATTGATTACTGCGATAGGGAATGACATTGGTTATGACTATGTTTTTTCACAACAAGTGTATGGATACGGCGATAAGAATGACATTTTATTTGCTTTTTCAACATCAGGAAACAGTAAGTCAGTGATTAATGCTTGTAAAGTTGCAAAAGCAAAAGGAATTCTTACAGTAGGATTCACTGGTAAAACTGGTGGAGACTTAAAAGATTATACTGATCTTTTATTTAACGTAGA
>JAEYXZ010000122.1 GCA_023431045.1 Bacillota bacterium
ATATATCCCATTTCGTTTGCAATCTTATGAATTCGTTCAGTCATTTCAATACTAATTTCATGACTTCTACTGAGTGCCTTACTGACCGTTGCGACACTCACACCGACAACTTCAGCAATATCTTTTAACTTAACCATATGATTATTTTTCCGTTCTTATTTTTTACTTAAACGTTTGCGCAAATATATTCTATCACTCATGATTTTTAATTTCAACCGATTTTTAAACGAAAATGAAAGCGCTTTTTTCGCTTCATAAATGCATTTGGCTTTATTAAGGCATTAACCTTATTTTTTTTACTTAATCGTTTTCGTATTTTCGTATTTTTTGCGTGGATTTTACGAACTCAATCGTTTAAGTTTACATTTTAAAATAAAAAAGAATCTAAATTAATTAAATTATCTAGATTCTTTCTATATACTTAAAATCCGTTTTGATTGACAATTTCTTCGGGTATCATTTGAACAGTGTCCCACATCTCAACAATTTTTTGATTTATAAATTTAAACGTATGAACTGCAATAACTTCTAGTCCTTGTGGACTCATGATGATATGTGATCTAACTGAAACAAAATCTTTATCTTCTAAAACTTGGAGTATATTGACAGTTCTATCTGGAAACTGTAATCTACTTTCCTTCATTGCTTGAATTAGTTTAGGTGTTTCTGCTTCAGTATATACATTATGATGTTTAAAGGATGGGTCTGTATATAATTTGAATGCTTTTAAAACATCACTTGTTGCTGTTTCTATAACAAAACTTGTTGCAATTTCTTTTCTTGTCATGAATAATTCCTTTTATAATAAATTTTCTAGCATCTGATAAGGCATATCAAATGTATCTGATAATTCTTTTAATGTTAATTGACCTTGATAGGTATTCACACCATATCTTAATGCTTTATTTGTTTTAAGTGCTTGAATAATTCCTTTATTTGCAATTTCAAGCCCAAATGGTAATGTTGCAAGATTTAATGCCATAGTGGATGATCTAGGTACAATACCTGGCATATTGGCAACACAATAATGTGTAATACCTTTATAAACAAAGGTTGGATTTGTATGATATGTTGCTTTTGAGACCTCAGTAGATCCGCCTTGATCGATAGCAATATCTACAATTACTGATCCTTTTTTCATGAGTGGATAATATGATTTTTTAATCAGTTTAGGAGCCTTTGCACCAGGTAGTAACACACTTGAAATAATTAAGTCATGTTCGCTTAATACTTTTTTTAAGTTATCTTCATTAGAAATTAATATATCAATATTTGGATACTGTTCCTTTAAACTTAATAAAATATCTTCTCTAATATCCATAAGCGTCTCTTGTGCACCAAGTCCATAGGCATTGGATAATGCAGCTTTACCTGACACACCTGCACCAATGATCAATACTTTTGCAGCTGGAACACCTGTTACACCTGAAATTAATAATCCATTTCCACCAAAGTTTTTAAACATAAACCTTGCACCTTCTAAAACAGATAGCTTACCGGCAATTTCACTCATCGGACGTAAACAAGGTAACCCTGTTTCATCTTTAATCGTTTCATATGCGATTGCTGTAACTTGTTTTTTAAGAAGTGCTTTGGTTAGTTTTTCATTTGCTGCAAGATGTAAGTATGTATATAGAATTAATCCTTTTCTAAAATATGGATATTCTGAATCAAGTGGTTCTTTTACCTTGATAATCATCTCACTTTGATTCCAAACTGTTTTTGCATCATCAATTAATTTCGCTCCTGCTCTTTCATACGCCAAATCTTTAAATCCAGATGTTAAACCGGCACCCTTTTCAACTAAAACCACGTGCCCTTTTTTCACGTATGTTTTTACTGCTGTTGGAGTTAACCCAACTCTGTCCTCACTGGACTTTATTTCCCTTACCACACCTATAATCACTTTAGTTTTCCCCTTTAACTTTTAGATTTGATGAGTGTTGATGCACGTTTGTATGATGTTGGTAATAAAGATTCATCATACTTATATATAAAGAATGGATCAATTAATAGCTTTCTTCCAAAAAACACCATATCAAGATCTTGATTTTGAATTGCTTGTTCTGCAAGTTCAAGATTATCTATTTGACCACCAGAAATTGTGATCATACCTGTTTCTTCTTTAATAATCTTAGCATAAGGTAATTGATATCCTGGATAGTCATTGACCATGTTAGGTATAACACCACCACTTGATATGTCAATCACATCAATTTTATGTTTGATGACATTGAGTATACTTGCCCAGTCATATGGTGTTAATCCTAAGTCATCGTATTCATAAGCAGAAATTCTAAACTGCAATAACTGGTCTCTATCCATTTCAGATCGAACTGCATCAATGATTTCTTCTAAAAATTTTAATCCGTCTTTATATTCATCGTCTCTGTCATTTACCAAAGGTGACATAAACTGATTGATTAAATACCCATGAGCACCGTGTAATTCAATACTATCAAATCCAATCTCTCTTGCTCTTCTTGCAGATGTTTTAAATGCATTAACAATCTCTTTAATTCCTTCTGGTGATAATCTTTCTGGTGTTGAATAAGATTCACTAAATGGTTGATTGGTTGATGAAACAATATTCTCAGTACGTGATTTTCTTCCTGCATGTGAAAGTTGAATACCAATTTTAGCACCCAAAGCATGCAC